>DNQL01000112.1 GCA_003500765.1 Elusimicrobiota bacterium
GGACCTTCCCGGGCCGCGGCGAGCCCTGCGCGAAGCCGCGCCCGTCGTCGCGCACTTCCAGCGTGAGCCACTTCCCGTCGCCGGAGAGCGAAAAATGGAGCGTGCCGGCGCCGGAGTGCTTTTCGGCGTTGTTGAGCGCCTCCTGCGCCAGGCGGTAAATTATTATAGCGGCGGGAGAGGCGGAGAGGCGCTTCGCCCCGGAAAGGCGGATGGTCCGGCGCACACCGATGCCGGAACGGCGCGAGAAAGCGGCGAGAAGCTCGTCGAGAGCGCCCGAAAGCCCGGAGACCGGCAGGGCCGGCGGCCAGCTCTCAACGCAGGACCTCTTTATCCCCGACGACAGCTCTTTAAGCAGCGCCCGCGCGCGGGCCGAGGAGGACAGGGCCTCGGCCTTGGCGCCCCTGCGTACATGGTCCTCCAGCAGCAGCAGCTCCGCCGAGAGTCCCACCTGCATGGCCCCGACGGCGTCGTGCAGGCCGGCGGCGAGCCGCTTTTTCTCCTCTTCCCGGGCAAGCATGATGCGCGCGGAAAGAGCGCGCGCCTCTTCCTCGAAAGCCCGGCGCCAGGTGACGTCGCGCTCTATCAATACGCCGTACAGGCGTCCGCCCGACCGGAAGTTGCGGGCGGTGACCTCGGTCACCAGCGGGGAGCCGTCGCGGCGGCGCTGCGTCACTTCGAACACGGAGACGTCGCCGGACTGGAAGCGACCGCGGCTGAGCGAGGCGCCCAGCGTTCCCACCGGTTTGCCTACCAGCTGGCCGCGGGTGTAGCCGTGCATGGCCAGCGCGGCCGGGTTGGCGTCCATTATGACGGGAGAACCCGCCGGCTTTATATGCAGGACTATTATGGAATCCCGGGACTGCTCGAATACCATCCGGTAAAGGGCGCCCCCGGGAAGACTCGCTGCGATGCTTCCGCCCATAGACAAGGAAGATATTCTCGCAAAAGCGGCGGCGAAAATCAAAGCGGCCGGGCTTTTCCGGCCCGGCGCTCCCCTATCGGGAAGATTTATTTTTATATAATGCGGGTGGGGACAGGGTTGCCCGCGGCGAAAGCCCGGGCGAAGGAACGAGCATGGAGAAGATACACGTTCTACTCGTTGAAGACAATCCCGGCGACGCCGAGCTGACCCGCCAGGCCCTTGAATCGTCCAAGCTGGCGGTGAGCCTTATAACCCTGGACGACGGAGAAAAAGCCCTCAAATACCTGAAGCGCGAGGCTCCCTACCGGGACGCCCCGACGCCGGACCTGGTCCTCCTGGACCTCAACCTGCCCAAGGTCTCGGGTGAGGAAGTACTGCGCGAGATAAAGGCGGACCGGGACCTGAAGTCCCTCCCCGTGGTGATCCTCACCTCCTCCGACGCCGAGTCCGAGGTCACCCGCTGCTACGCCGAGGGAGCCAACTGCTACGTGGTCAAGCCCGTCGATTTCAGTTCCTTCATGGAGATAGTCGCCTCGATAGAGCAGTTCTGGTTCTCCGTGGTCAAGCTCTCCGGCCGGAAGGCCGGAGACGCCGGCAAGAAAGGCGGCAGGGGCCGCTGAATAAACTCAGGGGGTTTTTGGGCAGATGAAAACCTTGATCCGGGCCGCCCTGGCGGCCGTCCTCGCCGCCGTTCCCGCGTCGGCTTTCGATTCGATAGACCTGGAATTCTTCAGCTTCGAGCGGGCCTCGCTGGAGGAGATACTCAATATACGCACCGGGGTGGCCTCGCGGATGGAATTCGCGGCGCGGGAGGCCCCGGGCATCATCACCGTTATCACGCGGGAGGAACTGCTCAATTCCGGGGCGAGGAACCTGATAGACGCGCTGCGCCCGGTGCCGGGCCTGGATTTCGGCGTGGACGTGGAGAGCCTGCTGGGGGCCGGCATGCGCGGCAACTGGGGGCACGAGGGCAAGATCCTGGTGCTGGTGGACGGCCAGCGCTATAACGAGCATTTCCTGGGCACCGCCCAGCTCGAACGGATACCAGTCGAGCAGGTTGAAAGGATAGAGATCATACGCGGCCCCGGTTCGGTCGTTTACGGCGGCAGCGCCGGCCTGGGCGTCATCAAGATAACCACGCGCGGGGCGGGCTCGATAAAGAAAGGGGAAGCCGCCGCCGCGCTCGGCGCCATGCGCGGCGGGCTGGCCGGCTACACCGCCAACCTGGCCGTATCGGGCACCGGCCCCGGCTGGGAGCTTACGGCCCAGTCCTACAACGCGGACCTGGCCAGGAGCGACCGCCGCTACACCGCTTTCGACGGCACTTCCTATTCGATGAAAGAAGATTCCGACATGAAAACCCGGAACCTGAACATAGGTCTCAAGAGTGGCGATTTCTCGGCGCGGCTCATAGCCGACATTCACAGGACCTGGGAGCGGGACGGCTGCAGCACCAGCACCTTCTCCGGGGCCTACGAGCGCAACTTCGACGCCTATTTCGGCGAGATAAAGTACAGGCTGGAGCCGACCGCGGCCCTTTCCATAGAGCCCGTTATCAATTACAGCTACCAGGAACCGTATACCGGTTACGACGCCGTCGAATACCCCCGCGAAAAGAGCAGCCATTCCGTGAAAGGCGCCGTGACCGCCGTCTACGCCGCCTCGGGCCGCGCCAGGATATCCGCCGGCATCGAAGCTTCGGCGGACAGGGCGAAGCTCAGGCGCGCGGACCAGCTCCCGGCCCATATGCTTTTCAGCGGAGGGAAGACATCGGTGAATTACGGGAACGCGGCCGTCTTCGCCGAAGCGGTGGCGGAATACGGCTTCGGCCTGGTCTCGGCCGGCCTGCGCTACGACAAGCACGAACAGTTCGAGGCCGCCCTCTCCCCCCGCCTGGCCTGGACCAAGGCTATGGACAAGGGACACTTCAAGGCCATCTACAGCGGCGCTTTCCGCGCGCCGGCGATAGACAACCTCACCGGCGAGCCGACGCTGAATCCGGAAAAAGCCTATGTGGCCGAATTCGAAGCGGGCTGCAAAGCGACACCCGACCTTTATTTCACGGCCAACCTCTACGACATAAGGGTAAAGGACCCCATAGTCTTTTATGTCGTGGGGGCGAAGCAGTATTACGGCAATTACGGAGAGACCGGCACGCGCGGTTTCGAGCTTTCCTCCCGCCTTAAGAAGGACTGGGGCTACGCCGACCTCTCCTACTCCTATTACGCCGCGGACGGCAGGAAGTCCGCTTATTACGACGCCGGCGCCGGCCAGGCGCTGCTGGGCCTGGCCAAGCACAAACTGGCGCTCAACTCCCACTTCAAAGCCGCGAAGAACTTCTCGATCAACCCGTCGGCGGTCTATTACGCGGACCGTCACGGCTATTATACCTACGGCCTAACGCGCCGCTACGGCGACAAGGTGCTGGCCAATCTCTGGCTCTCGCGGACAGGACTGATGGGAGGGCGGCTGGACGCCGGCCTGGGTGTTTACGATATCTTCGCTTCGGGCTACTCCTATCTGCAGCCTTACGACGGCGGCCACGCGCCGCTGCCGGGCCCGTCCCGGGAAATACGGACCCGCCTGTCGTACAGGTTCTGAGAACCCGATGAGGACCCCGAGCCTGCCGGCAGCCCTCTTCCTGCTCTGCGCCGCCACGGCGCAGGCGCAGGAGGCGGCGGCCGTCCTGGCCAGGGGCTCCGGGCCCTACTTCGAAACCTACATCTCTTTCCAGAAGTCGATGGGCAGGCCCATATCCCCGTTCGACCTGGAAGAGAACGCCGCTCCCAGGCTGCCCGCCGGGCTCCGGGTAGCGGCGGCTTTCGGGTCCAGGGCGGCGGCCCTGAAATATCCCAAGGGGACGCGCGTCGTTTACGCGCTCGCCCCGGGATTCCATTCGGACGACAAAAATTGCCGCTTCACCCGGATATCCCCCCTGCCCGAGCCCGGCAAAGCCCTGACGGTGTACAAGCGGCTGCAGCCCGGCCTGCGGCGGCTGGCCGTTTTCCACCTCAAATGCGAACGCGATTGTTATATCGAAGCTCTGGCCGCGGCGGCGGAGGCGGCCGGTATGGAGATACTGCCGGTACCTCTCTCCTCGCCGGAGGAGTTCCCCGGAACTCTGCGCACCCTGCTCGGCAGGATAGACGCTTTCTGGCTGCTGCCCGAACCGGCGCTGATAGACCGCACCTCGCTCATGGTCCTGGCCAAGTTCTCCTGCTCCAATAAAATACCGTTCTACGCCCCGGCGGCCGGGCTGCTGCCGGTAGGGGCCGCGGCCTCGTTCGCGCCCGGCTTC
>DNQL01000085.1 GCA_003500765.1 Elusimicrobiota bacterium
GGCGGCACGCTGGAGGCGGGCTTCGATTTCGTCTTCCGCGGCGAAGCCGAGCTGACGCTGCCGGCCTTCGTCCGGGCGCTGGGCGGGGGGGAGACGCCGGACGGCAGGGTGATAGCCGCCTCTTCTCCGGCGGACCTGGACGCTTTCCCGCCCGGCTCGCTGCGTTGGGGGCGGTTCTCCCCCGTAGAAATAACCCGCGGCTGTCCCTACGCCTGCGCCTACTGCCAGACATCCTTCCTGTTCGGCGCGAAACAGCGGCACCGTTCGGTCGACAAGGTCCGGGGCTGGCTGGAGTCGATGAGCGCCCTGGAGATGCGCGACCACCGCTTCATAAGCCCCGACGCTTTCTCCTATGGTTCGCCCGACGGCAGGAAGCTGAACCTGACGGCGCTGGAGGACCTCCTGAGATCCGCGCGCGAGGCCGCGGGACCGGGAGGGCGGCTGTTCTTCGGCTCTTTTCCCTCGGAAGTGCGCCCGGACCATGTAACCCCCGAAACGATAATGCTCCTCAAGGCCTACGCCGACAACCGGGCTCTGGTGATAGGCGCCCAGACGGGCAGCGACCGGCTGCTTGAGAAACTGGGCCGAGGCCACGACGCGGCGGCAGTGCTGAAAGCCGCCCGGCTCTGCGCCTCCAACAGCGTGAGGCCGGTGGTGGACTTCATCTTCGGCCTGCCCGGCGAAACCCCGGCGGACGAAGAGGCGACCATAACGCTCATCGAGGCGCTGCTGCCGCTGGGAGCCAGGGTCCACGCCCACTCTTTCATGCCTCTGCCCGGCACGCCGCTGGCCGGCAGCGAGCCGCCGGCGATAACCCCGCGGACCCGCAGGTTCATCAGCTCGCTCACGTCAACCGGGCGGGCCTTCGGCCCCTGGGAGAACCAGGAACGGGCGGCGAGGGCCTGACGGGCCCGTGGGTCTTTAGTCCCGCACGCGGCCTGGGCCCTAAAGCCCTTAAACCCGCCGCGCCTTTAATGTAAAATATAAGCGTAAGTCAAAGTCACGGAGGGGAATAAATGTTCAAAATAGCAGCCGCCATAGCACTGTTTTCCGCGCCCGTACAGGCCGCCAACTTCAACCTCGACGCCGTCACCGCCAGCGAAGTGACCGCCGCCGAACTCGCGCTGCCCGAGGCGCAGGAGCCGGAGACCGCCTACGACAAGGCCGGCGTCCTCACCAGCCTTCACCTCATGCCCCAGGCCGTAAAGAGCCGCCTGCTCACCTACGCAAAGACCGAGGCCCAGTTCGCGGAATTCACCGCAATGTGGAACCCGATACTGCAGGCCGCGGGCATGGTCATCGGAGAGGTCACCTACAAGGCCGACATACAGATGGGCATAGTCAATTACACCTCGCCCAAAGGCCTGGTACTGCGCCGCCTCATAGCCGACAAACTCAACTACGACGCGCTCAACCCTACCGAGGTCCACAACCTGAAGACGGAGATGGAAGCCGCCCTTGAAAAGAACGGCCTCCCCGTGAAAGCGTCCTTCTACGTCAAGTCCGACGCGCTGCGCCCTACCTTCGTGCTCTACTACGTGACCAAAGGCGACGAGAACGAGGACCATGAGAAGCAGATGCGCATACTCAAGAAGGGCGAGGACATCGACTACGACCTCCTCGAGACCGCCGGCGTCAACATCGTCCGCAGGGACAATTCCTTCACCATGCTCTACATCGGCAAGCAGCTGGGCTTCAAGTCCAAGGTAGCGACCGACGAGGCCGCCGCCGCGCAGAAGCTGGAGGACTACAAGAAGTTCCTCGCCGAGAATGATAAGGAATTCCTCGGCTCCAGGACCCATAAGCTGACCGAGCCCTTCACCGTCGGGGAGACGACCTACAACTATCTCCTCAACATGTACTTCTACCAGTAAGACAGGCGCTCGCCCAAATGAAAAGGCCCGCCGGGCGACCGGCGGGCCTTTTTCATTTGCGTCGCGGCAGGCGTTACTTCAGGCGCCTGATCCTGCCGCCGGCCGGAGCCTTAAGCGGCCTCCTGGCCAGGGCATCCTCGATAACGCCCCGGACCGGCCTCATCGTATCCGAGACGTCCCTGCCCGCCGCGAAACCGGCAGCGTGGTCGCCGCCGCCGGAGAGATAGCTGTTGGTGGCCACCAGGAAGTCGTCGCCGTCCTTTATCTCGCTCCCGCCTCGCAGCAGCCGCAGGGCGGCGGGGCGCGGGCCGTCCCCGGCGCGGAACTCTACTTCCAGGCCGGAAACCTGCATGAAACTGCGGCCGTGAATGATATTCGCCGCCATGATGCGCTTGAGGTCCGAGCCGTAGAGACGCATGGTCACTATAGAGTTCTCGAAAGGCAGCGCCTGATGCAGGTCGCGCAGCCGCACCTCGCCTTTGCGGAGAGGGGCCCTTATGCCTTTGGTATTGTGCAGGGCGATATCGGCGCCGGTGGCGGCGCGCGTCAGGTCGCAAAGGAGGTTGCCGATAGGCGAATCCAGCCAGCCGGGATCCTGCGGCAGGTCCGCCGCCGCGCGGCCCAGCACGCGGCCCATCTCCCTCTCCACGTCGGCTTTAAAACCGTCTATCAGCTTCAGTATGGCGGGATCCTCGCCGGTCTCGTCGGTCCAGAGCGGCACAAGCGCCGCTTCCACGCTCTTCAATTCGCCGGTGCGGTCGTCGAAATCCAGCTCGGCCCTGGTGGTATATGAAAGCCCGTAGCCGCTCTCGCCGAATACCGTGCCCGTGACCGGGTCGCGGTATCCCCTGAGCAGAGCGGTATGGTTATGACCGCCCAGCACCAGGTCGAACCCCGGAGCAGACCGCGCCACGCGCAGCGTACCGGGAGGTGCCGCGGAGAAGGTCCAGGTCGAGATATCGACCCGCTTCAGACTGAGCCGCTCGTCCAGCCCCAGGTGTATCAGCAGCACCACGGCGGCCGGGCTGCTGCGGCGTATCTCCGTAAGCCACCGGGCAGCTTCGGACGCCTCGTCGCGGAAATCCAGGTGAGCTACGTTCTGCGGCAGCGTAGAAGTGGCCGTATGCCTGCCGGCCAGGCCGAGGACGGCGATCTTTTTGCCGCCTCTCTCCACTATCGTATAGGGCTTCAGGTGAGGGGAGAGACCGACGCTTCCCTTAAGATAAATGTTGGCGCCCAGCACCGGGAAAGCGGAGCTGGACGCCATGACCTGCAGCGGTCCCTCGCCGTAATCGTACTCATGGTTGCCTGGCACAGTCGCCGCGTAGCCCAGCTCGTTCATCAGCCTGACGCTGGCCAGTCCGCGCGTGAGCGTGCCCTCGGGCGTGCCCTGGAACATATCGCCGGAATCCAGCAGCAGGACAGGGTGCTTTTCTTTTTTCACGCGCGCGGAAAGCGCGGCGTACCCGCCGATGAGGCGGGAAGGGTTATTATTGTCCCATTCGGCCGGGCGGGAGTAATACCAGCCGTGAACGTCGCTGGTATGGTAGATGACGACCTTTTCCGCGGCCGCCGCGGGGGGCAGCAGCAGGAAGAGAGCCGGCAGGAGGCGGCGCGGGCCTTTCATGCGGCGCTCAGAGCCCCAGCTCGGCCGAAACGCCCTTCATGGCGTCGAGCGAGAGCTCCACGAACTGTTCCAGCGTGAGGCCCAGCTTTTCGCATTCACGGATGGTGTCGCGGTTGACGGAGGCGGCGAAGCGCTTGTCCTTCATCCTCTTTACGACGGAGGAGGGCTTCACGGAAGCCACTTTTTTGTCGGGGTAGACCATGGCGGTGGCCATTATCAGGCCGGTTATAGTTTCGCCGGCGGCCAACGCGGTATGGAAGGCGTCGGTGCGGGAGCGGCCGGGATGGGCGGCCTCGTTGTGCAGGAGCACGGCCTCCACCAGGTCGTCGGGCAGGCCCTTCTCTTTGAGCAGGCGCGCGGCCTCGTGCGTATGGCGCAGCATGTCTCCGCCGGTCAGCTCCACGTCTATGTCGTGCAGCAGTCCCGCCAGCGCCCATTTCTCCGGGTCCTGGCCCAGTCTCGCGGCCAGCGCGCGCAGCACGGCCTCGGAAGCCAGGCAATGCTTTATCATGTTCTCGTTCTTCACGTGCTCCCGCAGGAGCGTCAAAGCTTCTTCCCGGTTCATGGTCTCTCCTTATACCGACGATAAATTATAAAATATATGCCATGCCTAACCCCAGCCCCGACGCGCGCCGCGCCGTGCTCTTCATGACGATGATCGCCGCCTTCGCCACGCCTTTCACGCTGGGGGCCATCAACATAGCCCTGCCCTCCATGGCGCTGGACCTGGAACTGACCCCGGCTCAGATGGGCTGGGTTTCGCTCTCATTCCTGCTGGCCGCCTGCGCCCTCCTGATCCCCGCGGGCCGCGCGGCCGATATCTACGGCCGCCGCCGCGTCTTCATCATCGGCTATTATATTTTCACCATAGCCTCCATACTCTGCGCCCTCTCGGCCACCGGGCCGCTGCTGCTGGCCGCGCGCGTCCTGCAGGGTCTGGGCGGCGCGCTGTTCTTCGGCACCAGCGTGGCGATACTGACGGCCGTCACGCCGAAGGAGAACCGCGGGCGGGCCCTGGGCTGGGTGGCGGCGTCCGTCTACACCGGGCTGACGGCGGGGCCTTTTCTCGGGGGGATACTTTCGGCCGTATTCGGCTGGCGCGCCGTGTTCTGGGCGAACGTGCCTCTTGGGATGATCGTTCTCTTCCTGGCGGCAAGACTCCGCACCGAATGGAAAGGGCCCGAGGGAGAGAAACTGGACATCCCGTCGTCCGCCCTCTACGCCGTATCGATAGTCCTGCTGATGCTGGGCCTCTCCGGCGTGCTCAAGACCTTGTCGGTGCCGCTGGCCGCGGCCGGCGCCGGCGGTTTATGGTACTTCATGCGGCGCGAGGCCCGGGCCGCTCATCCCGTCTTTCACTCGGAGCTGCTGTTCGACAACCCGGTCTACGCCTGGTCCTCGTTCACCGCCCTGCTCAACTATTCCGCCAGTTTCGCCATCGGCTTCATACTGAGCCTCTACCTGCAGTACGCCAGGGGCCTGAGCCCGGTACAGGCGGGGTTGCTGCTGGCCGTGCAGCCGGTATTCATGGCCGTATTCTCGCCTCTGGCCGGGCGGCTCTCGGACCGCCGCGCCCCGGGCGGCATAGCCTCCGCGGGCATGGGCGTCACGGCCGCCGGCATACTGATGTTCATCGTCGCCGGGCCGTCCACGCCGGTACCGTACCTGGCGCTGGCCCTGGCCGTGCTGGGCTTCGGCCTGGCCCTTTTCTCCTCTCCCAACACCAACGCGGCCATGAGCGCCGTGGAGCCGCGCCGCTATTCTGTGGCCTACGCCGCGCTGTCTACCATGCGCCTCACCGGCCAGATGTTCAGCATGGCGCTGGTCCTGCTTATATTCTCTATGGTACTGGGCAAAACGCGCCTGGGCCCCGGCGACGCCGAGGGATTGTTGACGTCGATGCGCCTGGCCGTGATAATATTCTCCGTCATGGCCGCGGCGGGAATATTCACCTCGCTGCGGCGCAGACGGCCGGCGCCGGTTGAAATGACGGCCTGATATTGTTTAAATAGGCTTGCAGGGGGAAAACTATGGAAAAAAGATTCTATTTCAGGGCGTTTCTCTACTCTTTCCTCTTTATATTTCTGACGGGCTGGGCGGCTTCCTCGTATTCCGCAGGAGACCCCGCGCGCGCCGCCGTATCGGCGGCCTATTATTCGCTTCTCTTCTCCGTTATGATCGCCGGCGTTTTCGGCGGCCTTCACGCCCGGGCGGTAAAAAGAGTCCCGGGCTGGCGGGACGCAGATTTCGCCTCGCTGCGGCGCGAGCGCGCGTTCATCATGAACACCCCATATCCCCAGGCCTTCGACCTCGCCGCGCGATTCCTGTCGGAGCAGGCCGGGCTGGTCCTTGAGTACAACGACAGGGCCAAGTTCGTCATCATAGCGAGAGCGCCCATGACACTCAACAGCTTCGGCATAACGGTTAAGATCGATCTCAGGGAAGAAGGGGAGAGGACCGGGGTGAACCTGCTGGTAAAGCCGGTAATGCCCTTCTCAATGATAGACCACGGCGAGACGCTCGCCCTGGCCTCCAAGATAGAAAGGGGTCTTTCCGGTACCGTCTAGGTCAGAATTCGGCGTAGCCGGGAACGCGCGGGTAGGCGGTCACGTCGCGGATATTGGCTATGCCGGTCACCAGCATCATCATCCGCTCGAAACCCATCCCGAAGCCCGCGTGCGGCACGCTGCCGAAACGGCGCAGGTCCAGGTACCACCAGTAGGGAGCCGGGTCGATGCCGGCCTCGGCCAGCTTCCTCTCCAGCACGTCCAGCCTGTTCTCGCGCTCGCTGCCCCCGATGACCTCGCCTATCCTGGGCACCAGCACGTCCATGCCGCGCACCGTCCTATCGTCGTCGTTGAGCTTCATGTAGAAGGCCGCGACGCCCTTGGGCTTGTTGTAGAGGATGACGGGCTTCTTGAAATATTTCTCGACCAGGAACCGCTCGTGCTCCGAGGCCAGGTCCACGCCCCAGGAGACCTTGGTCTCGAAGCGGGCGTTCTCCGGCTCGAGTATCTTAACGGCGTCGGTGTAGGCCAGCCGCTCGAACTTGTTCTCGGTTATGTTGCGGAGGTTGTCCATCAGCGCCGGCTCGACGAATTTCGAGAAGAGCTCCAGGTCCGAGGGGCAGGCGGCCATGACCGCCCTGGTGATGGACTTAAGGAAATCCTCGCCCAGTTCCATATCGTCGTAAAGATCGTAGAACGCCATCTCGGGTTCTATCATCCAGAACTCGGAGGCGTGCCGGTAGGTGTTGGAGTTCTCGGCGCGAAAAGTGGGGCCGAAGGTATAGATCTTTCCCAGCCCCATCGCCAGGGTCTCGCCTTCCAGCTGCCCGGTCACGGTAAGATAGGTCTTTTTCCCGAAAAGTTCCTTCGAAAAATCGATAGCGCCCTTCTCGGTCCGCGGCAGGGAAGCCGTGTCCGAGAGGTCCAGGCTGGTCACGGTGAACATAGCCCCGGCGCCTTCGCCGTCGGAAGCCGTGATCAGGGGGGTGTGAACATAGAAGAAGCCGTTCTCGCGGAAATAGTTGTGTATGGCGAAAGAGAGCTCCGAGCGGACGCGCAGCATGGCGGCGTACTTGTTGGTGCGCGGGCGCAGGTGCGCGACGGTGCGCAGGAATTCGTCCGAGGTCTTCTTCTTCTGTATCGGGTATTTCTCGGCGTCGCAGTCGCCGTAGATCTCCAGCTTAGAGACCTTGAGCTCGTACTTCTGCCCGGCGGCGGGCGAGGCGACCAGGTCGCCCTCGGCGCGCACGGCGG
>DNQL01000172.1 GCA_003500765.1 Elusimicrobiota bacterium
GGACGGTGGCGGTGCCGCCGAGCTGGTCCAGCGCCCCGGCGGCGAACGCGGCGCACGGAAAGGTCAGGGCAAGAAGGAAAAACTTTATTTTCATAGTGATAGTATAGAACCCCGGCCGACATTTTTCAAGGACCCGGTCCCGCGCCATTTTGATAGAATAGCCCGGGGAGGCGACTATGCCTAAAAAAATAGCGATGTTCATTGCTTTCCAGGGTTTCCGCGACGAGGAATACATAGAGCCGAAGAAGGTTCTCGAAGCCGCCGGGATGAAGGTGGATACCGTTTCCACCGCCAAAGGGCAGGCGCAGGGGAAGTTCAGGCTGACGGCGCAGGTGGACAAGATCGTGGACGAGGTGAAGGTCGCGGACTACGACGCGCTGACACTGGTCGGCGGGCCGGGCGCGCTGGAGCACCTGGACGATCCGAAAGTGCACGCTCTTTTCCGCGAGGCGATGGCGGCCGGCAAGGTGGTCGGCGCGATATGCATCTCGCCGGTGGTGCTGGCCCACGCCGGGCTGCTCAAAGGCCGCTCCGTGACCTGCTGGCCCGACGGCGCGCCGGAGGTGGAGAAGGGCGGGGCTAAATATACCGGCTCGGAGCTGGAGACGGACGGCAGGCTCATAACCGCCAGTGGGCCGGTGCCGGCTAAAAAATACGGCCAGGCGCTGGCGGAAGCGCTGAAATAGGGGATGTGGGCGCGATGAAAGGGAAGGTCCAGACCGCCGCCGCCATCATGGGTTTCGCCGGGGCGGCGCTCTTCCTGCTGCTGGGAATGGATAGTTTCAACGGCTACACCGTAGCCGCCGTCTCCATGGCCTTCGGCGCAATGCTTCTGGCCGCGGCCGCGGAATTCGCGGCGGGCGGCTCCGTAGAAAGAACGAACATGTTCTTCAGCGCGCTTAAGATACTCTCGTTCTTCATGATGATGGGGGGCTCCATGCTGGGCGTCGTAGTATACGTCGGCGCCTTTGAGAGCGGAAGCGGGGCGCGATGGGGGGCTCTTGCCGCCGCGCTTTTCATATCCGGCGCCGCGGCCCTCTATTACGGGGCCACCCGCTATAAACACGGCGAATCCCTGGCTATAGCCAGGGAGATGGGTTTCGTCCCTTCCGGCGCTTCCGGGCCGGAGGCGGTCTATGATTCCAAGGGAATTCTCAACGGCGTGGAAGTACTGATAAACCTCGAGCAGCAGGAGGCTTACAGGAATTCTCCCGCCAGCTTCCGGCTGGAGCTGCTCTGCCGCTGCGCGAACCCGTCGGGTTTGCGGCTTACGGTCCGGCCGGAGGGGCCGCTGGGCCTTTCTTTCGGTTCTCTTCCGCGCGTGCCGGATGTGCCGTACTGGGATTTCTACGATGTCAGATGCGACAGGCCGGAAGAGGTCCTGAAAATACTCGCGGAGGCCGGCCGGGAGAAGGGCCTCCTGGTGGAAAAGCACGGCTTCCGGGGAATGGCGCTGAATGGGCGGGAGTTCAAGTTTACTTTCGGAATGAACGGTTACGCGGGGGCCGATTATGTCCGCCGCGCCGCTGAAGCGGCGTCGCTGCTGGCCTCCAGGTTCGCCTGAGACGCGGGACTCGCAAAAGGAGCGTGTATGAAAAAAATGCTGATCGGAGTCGTTTTCGCCCTGCTGGCCGCCAACGCGGCCGCCGAGGGGAAGGCCGAGGAGAAAAAGGCGGAGGCGTGGAAAGAAAAGGTCTTCACCGCCGAGGAGCTTAAGAAGTTCGACGGGAAGAAAGGCCAGCCGGTCTATGTCGCCGTGGACGGCGTGGTCTACGACCTTTCGGGTGTGAAGTACTGGAAGGGCGGCTCGCACATGAACATGCACGAGGCCGGCGGGGACCTCTCGGACGACATAAAGAGCCGGGCCCCAAAGGGGATACACAAGGGCGGCGCGATATTGTCGCGCTATCCCAAGGTCGGTGTGCTGGCGCCGCCGGAGGCGAAGGACGAGGCCGAGAAGCCCGTCGTGACCGTCCCGGAGGAAAACGAGCTGGGGCTTGAGAAGTTCTGCCCCGTGATGGAGCACAGCTTCGTCGTGGAAGCCAAGACCCCGGTGGTCCTTTACAAGGGCGAGCGCTATTACATGTGCTGCCCGGCCTGTCCCCCGCAGTTCGCCGAGGATCCCGAGAAGTACATAAAGCACCCCAAGGTCCGGGCGGAAAAAGAGAAAGAGCGTATGGAGCGGGAGAAGCGCGAGCGCGCCGCGAATAAGAAAAAAGGGAAAAGCGGGAAGAAAGGCGAAAAAAAGAAAGATTAGAAGACGCGGCGGAAGTCGCGCAGGAAACCCGGGTACGATTTGTCGGCGCAGCCCGGGTTTTTTATTTTAAGGCCGGGGCAGGCGGCGGAAGCGGCGGCGGCGGCCATGGCTAAGCGGTGATCTTTAAAAGTTTCGACGGGTTTCAGCGGTTTGAATTCCTGGCCCCCCGGTATGCTGAGCGCCCCGTTACTGTAGGAGGCCTTCGCGCCGAGCGAGGCCAGCAGTGCCAGCGTGGACTTTATCCGGTCGCTTTCCTTGCCCCGCAGGCCGGCCGTTCCGCGTATCACGGTGGTGCCGCGGGCCCGCGCGGCCAGCAGGGCCAGGAGCGGGACTTCGTCTATCATAGAGGGGATGCGGCGGGCCGGGACCTTTGCCGCCCGCAGTGCTGACGGCCGGACTATTATGTCTCCGGTCGGTTCCGACGGCGAGGGGCGGGCGATAATTTTTATCCGCGCGCCCATTTTCTTCAGGACTTCCGCAAAGCCGAGGCGGCCCGGGTTGAGGCCGACCGATCTTATCCTGAGCGTTGTTCCGGCCAGGAGGGCGGCGGCGATGAACGGAGCGGTGGACGAGATGTCGCCGGGAACCTTTATCGCGCGGCCGTGCAGGGGGCCGGGATATATCTTCAGGCGGGTCCCCGATATTTTCAGCCGCGCTCCCATGAAGGCGAGGAGCCGCTCCGTGTGGTCGCGGGAGGGCGGGTCGGACCTGAAAGAGAGCGTCCACGCGGAACCGAGGCCGGCCAGCAGCAGCGCCGACTTTATCTGGGCGCTGGCGGCGGAGAATTTAAGGCCGCCGCCCTCCGGGCGCCCTCGGCCTATCTTTATAGGCAGGCGGCCGCGGGAGGAGCGGACATCGGCGCCGGCCAGGCGCAG
>DNQL01000266.1 GCA_003500765.1 Elusimicrobiota bacterium
GAGCGCGCCGAGACGAAGAAGAGCGGCAGCAGCGCCGGCCAGGCCAGCGGCCATAAGCCGTGCGGCGGGAAAGAGAGCGCCAGCAGTATGCCGGAGAGCGCCGCCGCCAGGAAAGGGAAAGGGGCGGGGTTCACTCGACCCCCGGGCCGCGCGAAGCCCAGCCAGTTATTACGTCCGCGGCGATCTCCGCGCAGGAGTAGAATTCTTCGAGGACCAGGTATTCCCCGGTGGTGTGGACTTCCCTCATCCCGGTGGCCAGGACGGGGGCTTCTATGCCGTGCCCGCACATGATGTTGGCGTCTGTGCCGCCGCCGGAGGCGATCTTCTTCATCCTTATTCCCCTCTTGCCCATTGCCTCCGAGATCATGCGCAGCACGGGACTGGAGCCGGAGATCTTTAGGTCGGGATACTTCCTCTCGGTCAGGAATTCGTACGAGGGTTTCAGCCGCCCGTCCCCAGTCCGTACCGATCTGCCGGCCAGGGCTCGCCGGACGCAGTCTTCCATATGGCCGGTCTGTTTATCCAGTTTGGACAGCCGGTGGCTGCGGGCTTCGCCCTTCAGCTCGACGAGCGGTGTAACCACGTTTATGGCTTCGCCTCCCCGTATCACGCCTATGTTCGCCGTGGTCTCGCTGTCCAGCACCAGGCCCCGCCTGGCCGACAGCCGCGAGTAGTCCAGGTGGCGCGCGCCCAGCAGCCCCATCTCCTCGCTGACGGTGAAAACCATCTCAAGCGGGGGCAGCGGGGCTCCGGCGGCGCGCAGGGCGCGCACGGCTTCCAGCATCACGGCTATGCCGGCCTTGCAGTCGGCGCCCAGCACGCTGGTGCCGTCGGAGGTTACGCGGCCGCCTTTTTCGAGCGGCGTGACCCGGGCGCAGGGGCCGACGGTGTCCATGTGGGCGGAAAGAAGCAGCGGTTCGGCCGGCGCCGTGCCGGGGAGGAAGGCCATCAGGTTCCCGCAGGAACCGCCGGTCTTGCGGGCGGCGTCGTCGGTCATGACGCGCGCGCCCAGACCTTTGAGTTCCCTCTCCAGGCGCCGCGCCAGTTCCCCCTCGCCGCCGCAGGGTGAAGAGATGCGGGCTAGTTCCATGAAGGATTCTTTTAGACGCCGGCGGTTTATGGGGATGTTCATTGTCGTCTCCGCGGGTTTCAGGAGTCCGTGTCCAGCCATATCGTGACAGGTCCGTCGTTGACGAGGGACACTTTCATGTCCGCCCCGAATACTCCCGTCTTCACCGTGACGCCCCTGGAGCGCAGCGCGTCTGCGAAATCGAGGTAAAGCGCTTCCGCTTTTTCCGGCCTGGCCGCCGCGGTGAAATCCGGGCGCCTGCCCCTGGAGGAGTCGGCGTAGAGGGTGAACTGCGACACGACCAGCGCCTCGCCGCCCGCGTCCAGCAGCGAAAGATCGAACTTCCCCTCTTCGTTGGAGAATATCCGCAGCGAGGCGGTCTTGGCGGCGAGGGAGCCGGCCTCCTCCGCGGAATCTTCCGCGCCGACGCCCAGCAGGATGAGCAGGCCGGGCCCGATGGAGGCGGCCACGGCGCCGTCAACGGCGACCGAGGCTTCCGACACTCTTTGAAGGAGGGCTCTCATAGGAACTTACATTATAGAATAATCGGCCGCCGGCTCCTCAGCCGGGGCCTTTCGCGGCGGGGCTTTTCGTTGATATAATCTGTCGAGGGGTGGCACCCCGTTTAAAGCCCAGGAGAAAAAACATGGTTACAGGTCTTGTACTGGTTAAGCTCATGCCCGGCAAGGAGAAGCAGGCCCTCTCCAAGCTGAAGGCTCTCAAGTGCGTGGTGCACATGTCGGCGGTGTTCGGCCGCTGGGACCTGGTCCTCGACATGGAGACCGACGACCTCCCCACCCTTTCCAACACCGTCGTGCAGGAGATCCGCCCCATCCCGGGCGTTCTCACCACGGAAACGCTGGTAACCACTTCCATCTGACGGCGATCCCGGTGAAAAATGCGATCCTGGCGGTCCTGCTGGCCGCGCCGCTGTGCGCGGCGCCGGCCGCGGCCCAGGTCTATACGGGAGCCGAGCTCAGCCCGGGCGGACTGGTCCGGGAAGAAGGCGAGGTCCCTCCGAAGAATCACCTCCGGCGCTTCGCCGGCCTTTACTCTGTGGAGCTGGGAACGGCCGCGGCTTATTCCCTTTTCGGCGCCAGCGAACCCGTAAGGGAAATACTGTCGCTCGGCGAGAGGGGCTTTCACCGTCAGGAGGTCATAGCCCTGGCCGAGCTGGCCATGGAAAGGGGCCTTACGCTGCGGGAGGCCGCCTCTCTTTCCAGGAAGGCCGGCGGGCTGGAGGCGGCTTTCCGGGTGTACGGCCTGGACCTGCCGTTCTACTGGCGCCGGGCCGGAGAGATAAAAGGCCGGCTCGACGCGGCAGAGGCCGCGCTGCCCCCGGAGGAGGAGGTCTCCTCGTCGAGCGCTACGGCCCCGGGCGAGGAACCGGCGCCGTGAAAAAAACGCTGCCCCTGCTTCTTTTGCTCGCCTCCTGCGGCGGTCCCGCCGGCG
>DNQL01000101.1 GCA_003500765.1 Elusimicrobiota bacterium
GCCCATGCCCAGGGCGCGGGCGCCGGCGCCATAGCTCATGAAGGCGCCGGGGCGGCCGCCGCTCTGGGCGAAGGAGGCGGAGGCGAAAAGGGCAATAAAAAACCCCGCAAAGGCGCACGAGCGCGCGAAGCGGCTCATATACGCCCAACCATGCGGGGCGAAAGCATTAGTGATAATGCGTTCCATTTCGTTTTCGGCAGCCTGACCCCCGCCGAACTTAGCGGGTCCTAGCTTTGCGCCCCCGTCTTTCGACGGGTTTGCTATTATCGTAACACTAGGGCATTACAAAACTGTTGCCCTTTTTTGCTCTTAATATTATAGCAGAGAAAGGTGGTTTGTCAAGGGGTTGGGGATTGACAAGTCAATACCTAAATACTCCCCCACGCAGCCCCCCCTGCCATCCGGACCGCGAACCAAAAAAACCTATAAAAAACAAAGGCTTTACAGGCCGGGGCCTTAATGTATGACGCCGACCTTGCGCAGGATCGTCTTGCTGCCCTTGGGGCTGGAAGCCTTGACCCTGACTATATAGCCGCCCTTGGAGACTATGCCGCCCAGGCCGTTCTTGCCGTCCCAGGGATGGAAGTTGGGGCCCTGCTTGGCGCCGGGCTGTCCGCTCGGGATATTCCACTCGCGTACCACGTAGCCCAGCAGGTCGTAGATGGTTATGCTGACCTCGGCGTCGGAATTGAGGGTATAGGTTATCATCGTCCGGCCCTCGACGCCGCCCTTGCGCAGGTCCACCGGGTTCGGGTAATTGGAGACATTGGAGAGGACCTCCTCCCCTATGGTGGTGCCCGCCGGGTCCGAGGTCTGCGACCAGGTGGAATGATTGCCGGCATTATCCCAGGCGCGGACACGGTACGTGTAGTAGCTGCCGGACGGCCGGGGCGTCTCGCCGGGGCTTTCGAGCGGGTCGCCCACCCAGTAGCTGAGGAAGTCGGCCTTGATATAAGGGATCGTCGCCAGCGTGCGCCAGACCGGGTTGGTCCCCTCGCGCTCCTGCAGCTCGTAGGAGACTATGCCGGATTCCAGGTCGTCCCTGTCGTCGGTGCGGGCCCACTTGACCAGGTACTTGAAGTTGTCTCCGGACTCCAGCTCGGGGGCGGGGTCGGCGGGGCGCGGAGGGGTCACGGTGTCGGGGCGCATTACGACCAGAGAGGAGCCGTCCGCTTCGGGGATGTACTGACCGTCGGAAGTCACGCCGCGCACGGAGACCACGTAAGCGCCCAGGCCGCCCAGGCCGCCCGACACGGGCTCATTGGGGCCGTGAGGGACCCTGCGCGAGCCCATGACGGCGCGGCGGACGATAGTGAAGGTCGTATAAGGCTCGGCGCCGTCCGAGGTAACCTCCATGATCTCGTTGCCTACGAAGATGAAGTAGGTCTTGCCGGTCAGGCTCTTGTCGAACTTCTTGTTGACGCGGAAGCTGACGGTAGTATCGTCGACCTTGTCCAGCAGCCGGCCGACGGCGTAGGTGATCATCGACGGCACCGAGATCTTGCCCGAGAGGTTGGTCCCCACGGTGGCCCACCTCTTGGAATGGCTGGTCGGGTTGTCGTAGTTGGTGCTGACGGCCAGTTCATAAGTGGACACCGGCGACGAGGCGGGCGGCCACTTGGCGTAGACGGAAGTGAGGGCCGACTGCCAGGCCGAGGGCACCGCGCCTTCCGAGGGCACGGGGCCGATGCCGCCCAGCGAATAGACCGGCTTGCCGTCCACCATCTCTATCGAGTCCGCCTCGCCGTCGCCGTTGAAATCATAATCCAGGAAGCCGTCCGGGTCGCTGTCGAGGTTGTACGACGGGGTCATGGACCCTATCAGGCTGACGTCGACGCATTTACCCGCCCCGGCGAAGTCGAAATTATCCGGCACCCCGTCCCCGTTGAGGTCGATAAGCGGCTCGTTGGCCGCGCAGCCGGAGGCGGTATAGCCGTATATCCAGCGGCTCGGATCGGCCTGGGGACGGCCGTTGGGGCCGGGCACGACAGCGCCGCTGGAGTCCAGTATGGCGTAGGCCGGGTAGCCGTTGTCGGCCACGAAGATCTTGCCGTACTCGGCTATCGACTGAATGATGCCGGGCACGACCAGGACCTCGCCCGAAACCATGGGGAAGACGTCATAGACGCTCTGGCCGGCGGCCAGGGCGAGGCCGTTGGGACCCTTAAGGTCGAAGAAGTAATTGAGCGATATGCCGGCCGAATGCCCCAGTATGTCGGCGCCGGAGAGGTCCACGGAGCCGACGGACCCGGCGACGTAAAGGACCACCGGCGAAGTGGTGACCGCGATGTAGGGGATCTGGCCGTCGAGGATGTCCAGGCTCATGCCGCCGTCGAACGGGGCGGAGGAATTGAACACGGCACCGACGCGGCTGTCGCGGACGCTGGAGAAGACGCCGTCGCCGTCGTCCTTCCAGACGGAGACCAGCGAGAAGTCCCCGTCGCCCAGGCCGGCGGTAGTGGTGCTGATCGTGCCGGTCTGGCGCAGGTTTATGCGGCCGAGGTTCACATAGTCCGACTCGGTCCTGAGCGTCAGCGTCAGCAGGTGGACATTGCCGGTGTTTTTCTCCACGGAGCGCGGCGCCATGTCCGCCCCGCCTACGCGCAGGGTGACGGCGCGTATCGGGACCAGGCTGGAGGTGTAGGGATACTCGCCGGTGTAGGTCCCGGTGGGCAGAGTCCGCGAGATGTTCATGTAGATCACCGGCGAGACGTCGTGGGGCGTGTTGACGGTGAACCACGACCTGTCGCTGACGCGCACGCCCACCTTGTTGGCCTTAACGGCGGTTTCGCCGATATCATAGACCACGAAGAAGGTCTGGGCCAGCGGGGAGAGAGTCTGCACCTGCGAGAGGGAGATCTGGGCCTGGGTGTTGAGCGGATTATCCTGGTCGTAGAGGTCCACCTTCACAACGGGAACGCCCGCGGCGTGGTCTATCTTCGGGGTATTGAGCTCTCCCAGTTTGCGGCCGCGCTCGGTGACCGTGAAATAGGGCCTGCCCGTGGCCGTGCTGAGCCCCACGCCGGAGTACTTCATCAGTTCGGCGTTGGCGAGGTACAGGCTTCCGGCGGCGGGGAAGCCGGCCGTGGACTCCACCACCAGCTGGAACGGCACCGTCACGGTGCTGGTGACCGGCAGGAACACGCGGGTATCGGCCCGGGAGATGTCGATGTCGTTGATGTCGAGCGTGTCGTTCTGGTTGGCGTCCTGGTAGACGTGGATGAACTTCACGTCGGTGTTCTTGCCGAACGGCGACGACGGGTCGTTGGAGGCGCCGGTGCGCTGCACCTTAAGGGCGGACCAGCGGGCGTTGCCGGCCTCGGTGACCAGGTTGAAGCGCAGCATGGCCGCCCCGACCTGGGCCTGGCCGACGCCGCCCTGGTTGAGCAGGTCGTAGGCGGTATCATAGGCGCCCATCACCACGTAGCTCGGGATTTCCTTTACTGTTATAGGCGCGGTGCGAAGCGGGGCCGTGGTGAAGACGATGGCGTTGGGGATGCCGATGGTGAAATAATCGGTGCCGCCTATGAACAGGCCCATCGTGCTGCCTATGACGGCGAACTGGGAGACGTCGTAGGAGATGAAAGCGCAGAGCGGCGTGGTGGTGACCACGATGGGCTTCTTGAGCACGATATTGACCCCGCCCTCGGCGAAGGACTCGTTGCCGTAGCTCATCAGGTTGGGCGGCAGCCCGCTCTCGTCCACGGCCCTGTCCTGGGAGTCGAAGAGGCAGTTGTCGTTGGAATCCTTCCACACCTTGATAAGGTCTATGTCGCTGTCGTTGGCCGTTCCGGTGCGCTCCAGCCTTATAGCCTCGACCCGGGCCGAGGTCAGGTCCGTGGTCATTTTCATCGAGAGAAGCCCGACATTGGTATCCGCCTGGGTCAGTTCGACGGGCGAGATATCCTCCGGCTCCAGCGTCACCAGGTTTATGGTCGGCATGACGACGTTTACGGGGGACTGTACCGGCACGGGGAAATAAGCCGCGTGGCCGGAGCCCTCGGGCCCGAAAGTGAAGTTGCCCTCGGTCTGAACTTCCAGGCCGAAGACGTCGTTGGGCGGGGTCATCAGTTCATGCGAGAAATTGGAAGCCTTATCCACGCTGACCGTCACGAAATACACCGTGGGGGTAGCGCTTACGACCACGTACTGCTGGCCGCGCAGGGCCGGGTCCACCACCTTTATGGTAGCGCGGCCGACCGGCTCGTTATTTCCCAGGATCCCCGAGCCCACCACCGTATCCGTGATATTGCCGCCGGTCACCGGGTCCCGGTCGAATAGACCGTTGCCGTTGTCCTTCCAGATGCGTATCACCGAAGCGTCGGCGTCGTAGCCGTTGAGCGGCGCCGGCTGGCGCCTGGCCAGGCGCACGGATTCCCAGCGCACGCCGTAGCCGTCCGTGGCCATGGTGAGCTTGAGCAGGGGCACGTTGCCGTCGCCCTGATAGGACATGACGCCCAGTGCGGAGCCGTTGGCGTGGGCCCCGGCCGGCGTGCCGAACTGCCCCCTCTCCACGAAGAGGAGCGCCCCGGCCGCGGTGTCGTTGTAATAGATTATCTCGTTATCCACGGCCAGGTAGCCGGAAGAGGGGATGCCGGCGGTGGAGACCACGGTCCAGGCCGCGTCCTGGGCCCCGGTGGTGGTTATAGCCTGGGCCAGGCGGATGGAATTCATGCTTCCGGAAGGCCCGGGGAATACCGGCTGGGCCTGCACCGTTACCGTGCTGGGAGCCGAGATTATTTCCCTTACCACGGACGCGAACGGCAGCGCCGACTCCGTATTCAGCAGGTTCGGCAGCGAGAACGAGTTCTTTACCGGGTCGTCCACCGTCGGGCTGGTATTCGGGAAAGAATCCGCCTTCAGGTAGGCGCCCAGGTAGCGCGGGTTGCCGATAGCGTCGTTGGGCATGGCAGAACTGGTTATGTCGTAGGTCACGAAATAGCGCTGGGAGATGCCCTGCAGCAGCGCGCGGCCCTCGGTATGCAGCGTGACGGGCGAGTTGAAGGTCACGCGCGAGACCAGCGGGCCGTATATAGTGTTGCCGAAAGTCCCGCTGCCGATCATCACATCGGCGCCGCCCAGGTATGAGTTATTGTCCGCGTCGTACCAGATCTTGACGCGCGACACGTCGTTGATCGCTGTACCGTCCGAGAGCGGCGTGCCGGAGGCGTAAACCATCACCCAGCGCCACTGCGCGTCGGCCACGTCGGTCTCGGCCGTGAACGCGATGATCGGCTGGTTTTCCGCCTTCTGCTGCAGCGTGGCTCCCGCCACCGTGTCGGTGGCCTTTATCAGCACCTTGTCGGCGTACTCGCGTATGCGGCCTACCAGCGAGACCGACTTGCCGGGAGGTGTTACGCCGACATTCACACCGCTGACCCCCTTGGTGGAGGGCGAGACCGCGAAGTAGTCGGTGCCGCGCATGGAGAGGCCGATATTGGCCATGTTGTCCACCGTGGCCAGCGGATCTATGTCGAAGGTGACGAAATAGTCCTTCTCCTCCACGTAGATGGACTGCCCGTCGAGATTGCCGCCGTCCCCGATCATAGGCAGCACCGCCTGGCCGGAGAGCACGGTGCCGCTGGCCCAGTCGACCGCCAGGGTTCCCTCGGCTCCCCTGGTGACGCCGGTGAAGGCGTTGGAGTCGTTGTCCACCCCGTTGTAGTAGACCACCTCTTTGAGGGCCGGGTCGGTCTGCGCGTCGTTTATTATAAGCCTGCCCGGCGCGCGCGGGAACGGGCTGTCGGTGGAGAAGAACGACTGCACGTCCCTGACGTATATGGTCGTGTCGGCGGCGAGTGCCGGCTGCTGCATAAGTTCGAAGGGGAAGGTGCGGTTCTTACCGCCCACCAGCAGCACCTCGGCGTCCTTAACGGTGCCGCTGGTCTGCAGCAGGCCGTCCTTCGTGGAGTCGTACCAGATGCTTATCTTGCTTATGTCACTGACCTTATTGTGCACGGGGGTGTCGCCGTTCTCGCCCGCGGTTATCCAGCGGTCGAGCTTCAGGCCGGTCCAGACTACCGCGCCCTCGGTCCCCTCCACCCTCATGGTCAGCCGGGCCACCGCCTTGTTCTTGTCGTTCTGGGTGACCGAAGTGGGCTTGGTGAAGTCGTTGGGCTGCGACTTATTGACGTCCGCCAGGAACAGCTTGTCCGCCGTGGCCCGGACTACCACGGTGGAGGAATTTATCGGGGTGAAGGCGGCCATCTGGCCGTCGAGCAGGCTGACGCCGGCGGTCTCCAGGCGCGCTCCGTGGGTCTGGTCCGGCACCGCGTCCGGGCTGAGCTCGTAAACCACGAAATAGGTCCGGGTGGACTGGCTTATCTCTCCGTCCACCCTGGGCTCCAGCAGCGGCAGCGTGAACTGGTCCGGGTCGTCCGGGTTAAAGAGGGGCGGGTTGGAAGGATCGGTCACTTCCTTGTCTATGCTGGCCTGGAATTCGCCGTCGCCCAGCGCGGGGTTGCCGCCCGAGGAGTCGAGGAAGAGGCGCATGCTCAGCAGCGCGGAGCCGGAGCCGGTCCCCGTTTTGATTATCCGGAAGGAACGGATGGTGCCGAGGAAGTTCTCGGTCCAGGCTTTTATCTTGAGCATGCCGGCGCGCGCCACGCCCTGGTCGACATAGTCGTACTGCCCCAGCGGCTGCTGCACGCCGCTCACCGTGGGCTGCCACCAGGCCGAGATATTCTCGCCGGAAACGTTTATGGTGGCGGGCTGGTTGCGCACCGGGGCGGTGGAGGTTTTGAGCGGGAAGTTATTGTAGGCCACGCCCACGAAAGTGGAGTCCAGCACCACGTAGCTGGGCTGGTCCACCACCAGCGCCAGGCTGCGCGGTGTGGCGGCGACGGTCGATATCCTCACCGCCAGGAAGAAGTTCTTGGGCGAGTTGGAGATCAGGACGGCCGTGGAGACCTTGACGTTGAGGTCGTCGAATTTCCAGGTGCCCAGACCGGGGTCGTAGGTGCCGCTGGAGACGAAGAAGTCCACCGGCGCGCCGTCGAGCGTGCTCTCGACGTCGAGCATACCCAGCTGGCCGGCGTAGGGATTGTCGGCGTAGAAGCCGACCTCGGTCACGTCGGAATAGGCCAGGGTGCCGGAGCTCTTGACCTGCAGCGATTTAAGATAGGCGGGCGGCGAACCGGCCGGCGTGGTCTGCATGGTGAGGCGGATCATCGGCGTGGGGCCCGGCACGTCGGCTATCTCGCCGTCGCCCTGGTAGAGCGCGATCTTGTTGATGCCTATGGAGGTCTTGGAGGACGGCAGCGGGTCCTCCGGCGCCATATCCGTAGGCGTGATTATCATGCCGCTGAGCACCACGTCGCCCGCGGAGCCGACCGGTTTGCCCCGCCCGCCGTCATTGGTGTAGCCGTATATCCCCGGCCTGGCGTAGTCGGTGACGCTGATCTTGAGCGTCTCCACGAAAGTGTTCTCCAGGCGCAGCTGGCGCTCGCCGCGGTCGGCGGGCACGAAAGTGTAGTCCGTGGTGCTGTTGAGGTAATCGCGCAGGTCGGCCGAGCCGCCGCTGTTGGTGGCCATGTTTATCTTGCCGGTATAGTAGCGGCCGTTGACCGAGTCGCCGGCGGCCTGGTTGCCGTAACGGTCGCGCGCGCGCAGCGTTATGGTGCCCGGGGTCAGCACGCGCAGCGGGCTGGACAGCGTGTAGCCGTGGTGCAGGGTGAAATAGTCTGCCACGTTGGGCGTTATATACTGGTCCTGGGAAACGACCGGGAAGACCACGCCGTCGGAGGGTATCGACGCCAGGGCCGTGACCGGCGCGGTGCCGACGGCGGTGTCCCAGACGTATATCGAGGAATACGACTGGCCGGCGAAGATGCTCATGTCTATCGGGTTCGTGTTTATGAGCTTCCACGAGGGGTTGGAGGAGACCGTCTCCTGCGAGGTGTCTATGCCGCCGTACGTGCTGTTGCGCGTGCCCGAGAAGCGCACGTTAACCATGGAATTGGTCGTGGTCGTATTTTCGTACGGGTCCTTGAGCACCACGGTGATCATGGTGGGGGTCGTGACGCCCAAGGCATAATCTGAGTACTGCACCGTGGTGCCCGCGACCAGGCGCCGCGACGGCGTGTGGAACGAGACATGGTGCGGCGGTGCCGCGACCACCGTGTACGAGGCGATCGCCGGCACCCAGCCCTTGGAGACCACGGTATTGACGCTCAGCTGATGGGTCGGGGCCGACATCAGGGTGTCGATCAGGAAGAAAGAGGTCGTCGACTCTCCCAGCTTCAGCGACGCCGTGCCGGGCTGAACCACGAAGCCCGAAGAAGCGCGCGGCGAGGCGAAGCGCACGCTGCCGACGGAGCCGGACTGCAGCGAGAAGACTATGCCCTGTCCCGCTATGTCCTCCTGGCCGGGGCCGACGGGCGTGGGATTGCCGTAGTTATCCTCTATGGCCAGCGTAAAGGCCTGCGAGGTCGTCCCGGCGACCAGCGTCTGACCGGCGCCGGTCCTTACGTTGACCCTCACCGTGAAATCGGGCGTTACGGTGACCGACTGCGTGGAAGACGTCCACTCGTCGCGGCCGGGCACGGAGAGCCCTATGATCGGCTTGGTGGGCAGGGCCACCTCGTAGACCGAGGAAGCGGTGGTGTCGATATAGTAGAAAGTGGCCGAGTACCGGTCCAGCGGGATGGTCACGAAAGAGACGGTGGACGCGAATATCGGCGGAAAGCCGGCGGCCAGGGTCGAAGAGGCCGAGAAGCCGAAAGAGTCGTTTATGGTCGAGGTCTGCCTGGTCACGGTGGAGAGGGCCACCTGCACCTCCGACGTCGTGACCCTGGGGTTGTCGAACATGTCGCGCAGTTCGGCACGGAAGGGCTGGATATCTCCCAGGGGGGTGGTCAGCTTGCCGGCCGTCATCGTCCTCTGCGAATTGGCGAAGGTCACCTTCGTTATGTCCAGGGGGTTCATCCGCAGCAGGTGCGCCGCCGGCTGCATCGAACCGGACTGGGCGATGAGATGCCAGTAGCCCGGCCTTCCCCCCTCGGCCGTATTGGCTTCGGGCGAAACGCCGGAATAGGAAGCCGCCCGGTCGTGATAGCGGAAAGAGGCCTGGCTCTGGCCGGGCAGGATGCTGATGGCCTGTATGAACTGGTCGTTGATTATGTTGCGGAAGCCGTAATCGCCCGTGGTGCCGAAAGTCCCCAGGGCGCGGCCCAGGCCGGTATGCACCGTCACGTGCGAGGCCAGCACCACCAGGTAAACGTCGGTCTGGGTCTGGCGGGTGATATTGTCGAAATCGTCGCGGCGCTCCACGGTGAAAGCCGCGCCGGCGCCGGGGACCTCGAGTATGCCGACGTCCGCGTAGGCCTGGCTGGAGACATAGACCAGCCTGGTCGGAGTGCCGCCCATGGTGGTCAGCATGCCGGTGACGTTCTGGCGCCTGGCTATGTAGTCGTTGAGCAGCGTTATGGTCGTGGTGCCTATCCACACCCTGGCCCAGTCGCCGGCCAGCGTGGAGACCCTGTAGGCGACCTGGGTGGAGACGCCTATGCGGCCGGAATCGTCGGTATAGACCAGCGTGGAAACCCCGATGTCCTCCCATCCCGAACCGGACGAAGATTCAAAGAAACCCTGCGAGCCGGAAACCTCGGCTATCCGGAGATAGGCCGGCAGGCCGGCCGAGGAGATATTGTTGTCGTAGGCGTCGGTAAGCTGCGCGGTCAGGGCCTGCCGGCCGGGCTCGCCCAGGCTGCCGGCCCCCACTTCCTGGTCTTCGCTCGGAGTCACCTTATAGACGCTGGGCGGGCCGGGGCTGACCGCGATGTCCACCAGCGGGGAGACGTTTATGGCCGGCGAGAAGCTGTCCTGCGCCCCCAGGGTGCTGACGCCCGCCTTGCGGAAGGTGAACCAGTCGGTAAGGGTCCTGACGCCGGCCGACGCCGAAGAGAAAAAGACGTCGTTGGACTGCAGTTCCGGCTGCTGGTTGGGATTGGGCTGCGACTCTATAACGAAAACCACCGTGGAAATATAGATGTTGGGCCCGGTGGAACAGATATTGTCGTAGGCGTCCAGGGCGTAGAGCGAGCCGGAGAAGGGCTGGCCGGCTACCACGTTGGTCGAGGACAGCACATAGTTGAGACGGGTCACGGCGCCTGGATAGACCGTGAGGGTCGAGACGCCGAGCGAGTAGGAGGCCGGGGAGGCGTCCGTAGTGGAGGCGGTCACCGTGTAAGAGCTCAGCGAGGTCCGCGGCTCGATGGAGAACAGCGCGGCGCCGGAGGCCAGTTCCTGAGGAGGAGGCGCGGCCGTCTTGTTGTCCTGGACCAGCAGGACCTTGACCTCGGGCATGACGGCGACGGGGTTGCTGTCCTGCGCGGCTCCGGTCAGTTCGCTGACCTTGTTATAGAAGCGGTCGGTCAGGTAAACGCCGGCGAACAGGGACCCTCCCCCTATCGTGTAGGGCAGCGGCGAACCCGTGCGCCCGGGGGTGGAGATGGCGGCGTCGCGGCAGGGCGGGGAAATATTGCAGCGGCCCTCGGCGAGGGTCTGGCCGGGCAGCACCACCTCGAGGCGGGTGCCGGTAGAGGCCCAGACCCTGAAAGATGCCTTGGCCGAGATATCGTCGTTAAGGCAGACGCCCGAAGGGAAATTGCCGGAGCAGACATTATTGTCGGCCGCGGCCACGGGCCACGCCTTTATCCAGGCGGACGAGTTCCTTGTCACCATCGTCAGCGGGATCTGGAGGCTGCCGTTATTCAGCGCCTGGCTGGACGGCTCCGTATCGTAGGCGTCGGAGGTAACGACGTAAACGGTGGGGCCCACCGAGAGGTCCGTGTACCTGTTCATGTAGCGGTCGACCAGGTTCACCTGGGCGTAGAACTCCGCGCCGGCGGTATGGGTGGAAGGGGTCACCGCTTTGCCGGCGGCGGGATAGACCCCGCTGCCGGGCAGCCTGGCTTCTCCGGGCAACACCACCTGCAGGCCGACCGGGTTGGCGGGGCGCACGGTAAATGAGGAGGACTGAGGATCGTCCCCCAGGCCGGTGGCGCTGTAGTCGGTCGCGGTCAGGTAATGGGTGGCGGCCCGCTTCATGTTGACGTACATGATGTCGGTATAGCCCGTCAGCGTGTTTATGGCCGCGGTGCTGACCGCGTCGGCGTAGGGATCGGTAGGGGTGTTCACCAGGGCGTCCACGGCGCGGCCGGTAACCAGGTTGAAATAGTCGTCCACCACGCCCACGCGCACGCCGAAGCTGGTGCCGGCGCGCAGCGAAACGGAAGGGGTGCCGCTCTTGCCGGTGGCCGAGCCGGGGGCGAAGCTCTCGCCCGGCAGCGTCAGCAGCAGGCGCTTGGGCACGCCGGGCGCGACATTGACCACCGTGGCGGTGTCCTTGGCCAGGCTGGGCCCCCAGTCGGGAGGAGTGTTCAGCGTCTCGGCGCGCAGGTAGAGCTGCCCCGAGCGTATCGGCGTGACGGTGAAGGACGCCGACGTGATTATTATCTGGTCGGCCGGGACGACGAGCGCGTAAGGGTCGTCCGGCACCAGGCGTATATGCTGGCTGGCGCCGGGCACGAGGTTCCAGAAGGCGTCGGTTATGTCCACGGACACCTGGAACGGGAAGCCGGCCTGCTGCGGGTCCGGGGTCCCGGTGCGGCCGTTGGTAGTGGACCCCGGCCGACCGGTCTCGCCGGGAGGCAGCACGCGCAGGCGGGTGGGGATATTCGGCTCCGTCGGGACCTGGCCGGACTGGGCGTTGGAGAGGACGCCGTTGGGATCGGCGGCGGTGAGCACGCGGTTCCCCGCGGTCCGGAAAGTGACGCCGGTCACGGAAGCCGCGCCGTCGGCCATCGGGTATATGCCGACGGAAGAGACGAAAGGATCGTTGGAGGAGACCGGCACGCCGGCGCGGTCGACTCCGTAGACGCGGTTATAGCGCGAATCGGCCGCGTACAGCGAGGCGGCAAAGGAGTTGCCCGCCGTCTGGGTCGAAATGGCCCCGCTGACGCCGTAAGGATAGACCGTCTTGCCGGGCACCAGCGACTGCGTGGGCAGGACGAAGATCATCCTGGCCGCGGCGCCCGCGTTCACGGTTATGCCGGAGTCGGTCTGGGTCGAGAGCCTCGGTTCCTCGGAGTCGCTGTCCACGGCGTTTATGACCAGGTAATCGGTCGCGGCGCTGGGCACGAAATTGTTTATTATGGCTTCGCCGCCGGCCAGCGGCTGCGCGGCCGGGTGGTCGGCGTAGATATCGTTGGAGGTAAGCCGCACCTGCCGCCCGTCGGAGGATTTATTGTTGTAGGCGTCCACTGACCGGACCTTTACCGTATAAGCGGTGCCGGCCGTCAAGGGCCCGGGGGTCCCGGTCTTGCCGGCCACTGTACCTTCGGCGGGCTGCTCCCCCCCGCCGGAATCGCCCGGGACCAGCAGCTGCAGGGACACGGGGACATTGGGGTTGACGATCAGGCCGGAAGCGGTGTCCGTGCTGTACGTGGTCGAGAGATTGAGCCCGGTGTCCACCACGGTAACGGAGAGCCCTCCCGCCTGGTTCCTGGTCACAGGCACAAAACTGAAAGTGGTGGCGCCGGCCACCAGGCTCTTCTGGTAGGGAGAGGTCGCGAGGCCGCGCGCCACGATGTTCGGGTCGTTATCAAAGCGCAGCTCGGCCACCGGCGTATTGGAAGAGACGGCGATGAACGGGGTGACGCCTCGCACGACGTTATAGTAGTGGTCGGTGAGGTACACGGTGACCTGGCTGGTCACGCCGGCGGTAAGCCCGGCCGCCGTGCCGGACTTGCCGCCCGTCGAGGGGTTGGAGCCGTAGGGAGGCAGGCCCGGGGCCAGGGTCATTCCCTCCGGGACCATGTGCAGCTTGACCGGCCTGTTCCACCAGACGGGCACGGGGTTGGGCGTCATGTAGGAGGAAGTAGCCGACGGCAGGGAATCGCTCTGCGCGCGCAAGGAATGGCTGGAGGCCGTCACCGGCGTGAAGGCGAAGACGGTGGAGCCGGCGACAAGGGGCTGCGGCGGCGGATCGGCGTCGTAGAGGTCGCTCGGCATGTCGGCGGAAACCTGGAAGACGGCGGTCGGGTCAGTGTTATAGTAAGGGTCCACGCCGTAGACGGTGACGGTGAAAGTCGAGCCCGCCTGCTGGTTGGAGGGCAGACCGCTCTTGCCGAAGGGTTCCACCGAGTACTTGCCCTGCACGCGCGTCTCGCCGGGGAAGAGCGCCAGCATCCTGTCGGCCTGCTGCGCTATGACGGGCACCGGACTGGACGGGTTGGAAACACCCTGCCCGGAAGCGGAGACGGTCCAGCCGGCCGGGTCGGCGGAAACGAAGGTCCGGTTGACGGTGGCGGACCCGGTGAACACCGAGACGCCGTCGGGAGAGGCCGCGGCGTTGTTCGGGTCCGTATCGGTGACATAGACCGAGGCGGCCGAAGAGACCACGAGGTTCCAGTAGCGGTCGGTCACCTGCAGCAGGAAGGGTATCGAGGTGCCGGCGGGCTTGGTCCTGGGGGTCCCGGAATAGCCGGCCGTGGTGCCCGGCGCGGGCATCTGCCCCGCCAGGTCGTAGTCGGCTATGACCTGCAGCCTCTCGGCCGAGGTAGGGGTGACCGTGACGTTGCGGGTGCCGTAGATGGCGGAGTTATCTTTATCCTCCACGCGCATCGCGCGGGCGGCCGCTTTTCTCAGGCGGAACTGGAAAGTCCTTATGCCGTAGTCCGTGGACAGGAAAGCGGTCTGCTTAGGAAGGCCGTTCGTGTTATCCAGGACCTCGTCGTTGTCCATAACCTCGGGGCCGCCTGGCACGCCGTCTATGTAGAAGTTGACCGTTCCCTGGTAGGCGGAAGCGCGGTTGCCGGTGCCGTCGGGACCGTCCCTGGCTTCCACCGTCATGTTCACGTCCGCGCCGGCCCCCATCGGGTTCTGCGAGACCGTGACCAGGAAGCTCTGGGCCGGGGCCGCGATGTAGAACTTCGGGCCCTGCGAGATTATGGTCTGGACCACCCCGGCATTGTCGACCGCCCGGATCCAGGAGGCGTAGGCGTCGCCGCGGGCCCAGCAGGGGGCGCCGCCCGTATTGGGCGAGGGGCAGACCAGTCCGGAATACTGCCAGTTGCCGAGCGTGTCGGTATACTGCGCCGGCACCCAGACGGGGCCGTCCGAAACGGGAGTCCAGGTGGAGCCGTTCCAGAAATAGCCGCTCTCGTCCCAGGAGCCGTAGAGGAAGGGGCCGGAAGCCGAAATATAAGGCTCGGTGTCGCGGAAAACGAGAAGCTCGGCGCGGCCGGCGTGCCAGCCCAGCGCGGGATAGACGCCCGAACCGGTGCCGTTTATCCCGTTCGTGAAGCCCGGGTCGGCGGCGTTGCCCAGGACGACCTTATTGTCGTTGTAAACCGCGCCGTTGACGGGATTGACCACGGAGGAGACCGGCTCGGTAACGTCGTAGAGGAAGCGGGACTGTCCCGTGACCGACTGCACGTTGCCTATCGAATCCGTCGCCGAGGACTTCACTACGTAGTGGCGCTTGTCCGAGAAGGACAGCTGGCCGTTGGAGTAGGTCCACGAGGACTGGTAGAGGTTGCTGACCGGCAGCCAGGTCTCGCTCTCGTTTATGAACGAGGAGCCGCTGAAGTACTTGGCGCCGCCGGTCTCATCCTGGCTGAGGATGGAGATATAGGCCGCGGCGACGGTTGTAACCTCGTCCACGGAAGTGCCGGAGAGAAGCGTCAGTTCCTTGTAAGAGGTGTCCGGGCCGGGCACGACCGGCCGCGACAACGGCGGCTCATTGTCGAAGATGAAGGTGCGCGTGGAGTAAGAAGTCTCGTAGTTGCCCGTGCCGTCCTTCGCCCTGGTAACGATGTAGAAGCGCTTGCCGTTGAGGCCGTCGTGCGTGCCCTCTTTCCAGGCGAAGTTGATGGTCCCCGGGTTATTGAAGTCCGAGTGGGTGTAGGACCACGGGTTGTATACCAGCTTGGGCCCCTGCGCCCCCGAGATCGACTGCCAGCCGGTATCGGAGTCCGGCCAGTGAGTGGAGCCCGGGCTCCAGTAATAGGTGACGCCTCCCGAGAGATACCATATCTTTATGCCGACGTCCCCGATGCTGGAGGTCAGGTCCAGCGAGGTGCCGCTGAGCGAGGCCATCGAGGAATAGAGCACCTCGTTGGCCGGCGGGTAGAGTATGCGGGACGCGGGAGCCGTGCGGTCGTAACTGAAAGTGGAAGAGTCCACCCCGTAATTGCCGGCCTCGTCGTAAGCGCGCACTTCCACCCGCAGCTCGCCGTCGCGGTCCGGCCAGGTCACCTGGGACGAAGGGTAGCTCCAGGAGAAGGGGCCGTTCGCGGAGGAGGAGGACACCGACAGGTTCCACACGTCCGGGAAGGAGCCGCACTCGGTGCCCACCCAGTTGGGCAGGGCCGTGCCGCCGCAGGACCCGGTGCCGTCCATCCAGTACTTGTTGAGGCCTATGTCGTAGATCCTCACGCGCGGGTAGGTGACGTTGAACGTATCGGCCGCGGTGCCGCCGATCGCGGGCAGCGAGCTGTAGCGGAGGTTATGGCCCGGCAGTTCGATATGCGCCGAGGGGCTGGAAATGTCGAAGCGGAACGAAGACCCCCCCAGCAGCACGCTCTGGGTATTGCCGGCCACGTCGTAAGACCGGGCCTGCACGATGTACTGCTGGCCGTCCACCAGCCCGGCGAAATTATCGGCCGGAGGCATCTGGGAGCTCTTGGTCCAAGGGGAACCGGCCACGCCCGAAAGCCAGGCCTCCTGCGAGGTCCAGATGGAGCCGTTCCAATGGTTGCCGTCCGAGACCCGCTGCACCTTTACCTGCGTGCCGGCGACGCCCGAAGGATTGGAGTTGGGGTCCTGGGCGGTGCCCGTCACGGCCGCCAGCGACCGCAGGTAGGAATTGTCCGCCGGGGTCAGGACGCTGGCGACGGGCGGCGTCTCGTCGTAGCGCATGACCGTGGGCGTGGGAGGCGTCATCACGTTGCCGGCTATATCTTCCGCTATGACCTGGAAATTGTAGTTCCTGTTGTCCTGGAAGAGCGGCGCGGGCAGCGTCCAGGTATAGGAAGGGACGGAGCCGCCGAGCCCGGCGCCCATCCAGACCTGCGCGACGGAAGAGAACGTAGCGGTCTGCAGGCTGTAATAGAGCAGGGTATCCGCTTCCTGCACGGAGACCGAGGCCGAACGCACGCCGAACATCTCGTACGCGGTACCGGCGATCTGGGCCAGCGCCTTGACGCTGCCGCGGCTGTCGGGCAGGCTGACCGGCGACGTTATGGCGGCCAGCGGAGCGGAGGCGTCGTAGGTGAAAGTCACCGACGAGACGATGACCTCCTGGTTCGGCGGCGCGACGTCGTCGCGGGCCCGGATCTTCACGCGGTAAGTGTAGCCGTCGCTGAGAGCCGGCGCGATCAGGCTCCAGTTGAGGCCGTCGTAGGAACCGCCCAGCGAGCCGCCGTTGAGGGCGTAGAAATTGTCCGAGGTAAGGGTGAAGGTCCCCGGCACCACGCCGTTCCAGTGACCCGTGCCGGGAGAGATCTCCTGTATGGCCAGCTCCAGCTGCCCGAGCGAGGAAATGCCGGCGAGGTTGTCCAGCGCCGTACCGGCTATGGACGGCAGCGTCCGCCTCACCGAATTATGGGCGGGTGAAACTACGCGGGAGACGGGAGGCGTGACGTCATAGATTATGCCGGCGTTGGAGGAGACATTGGACATCGGGTCCGCCGGGTTGGGCTGCGGCAGCGCGTCGTCCCGGGCGCGCACCCTGGCGCGGTAGACCCTGTCGGGCACGAGCGCGGTCGCCAGGCCCGCCGGCGCGTAGAACCAGGTGCCCGAAGACGGCCCCTGCGCCGTCCACTCGGTGGCCGACCACCAGGAATTGGTATCGTTCAGGGTCCAGGAAGAGAAACCCACGGCGTTGTCGTAGTAATAGGTGTCCCCGGACTCCAGGTAGGAGAGCTGGGCCTGCACGTTGGCCATGCCGGCGATACCCGCGTTGGCGGGCGGGTTGGGGTCCAGCGCCGTGCCGCTGAGCGACAGCAGCGAAGAGATCCTGGAGGAGGCCGCCGGCGACACTACGGCCGCCAGCGGCGCCGACTTGTCGGTGACGAAGGTCACCGACGAGCCGTTGCCGGCGAAGTTGAGCTGGACGTTCCCGGCCCGGTCCTCGCCTTCGGCCCAGACGGTGTAATTGCCGTTGTCCGCCCAGGCGGGCAGGGCGGAATAGGACCAGGAGGACTGGTGCACGGAGGCGTTCGCGTAGGAAGAGGGCAGCGGGCTCCAGGCCGAGCCGGTCCAGTACTGGTTGAGCTTGTTGTCCTTTATCCGCAGGCGCACGGCGGCGATCTGGAGCCCCGGCTGCTGTCCCTCGTTGGCCAGCGCCATCACCTCGTTCAGCGTGCCGGAGGCCACGTCCACCGCGGAACGCACCTGCCCGTTCCCGACGGAGGTCACGGTGGCGGTCGGGTAAGCCGTGTCATAGTTGAAGAGCACGGCCGCCGAAAGGGCCGAGGGATTCCCTTCTATGACGCCGTTGTTGTAGGTCAGGTCGGCCGCCATGACGCGGGCCGAATAGCGGACCCTGTCGATAAGGGCCGCCGTCGAGTAGGAGAAAGCGAAGCTCCACGAGGAACCGGAGAGGTGGTAGGAGCCCTCGTTATCGTTCTGCGTCCAGACCGCCGTGAAAGTGGACTGGACATTGTTCCAGTATTCGCCCGCGTGAGGCCCGTTGACGGCCTGCAGCTGCGTCCAGACCCTGTTCACGCCGGCGGCCGGCGGGGTGGCGCCCGGAGGATCGGACACGGGGCCGCCCATCTTCGGCAGCGACCGGTAATAAAGGGCCGCCGCGTCCGGCAGCTCCACCGAGGGGGACGGCGGCTGCGTGTCGTAATAGATCTGGACGGTCAGGGGGGTCAGCTCCTGCACGTCGGAAAAATTGGTGCCGATGGAACGCAGCGTGTAGGAGGAGTTATGCGTCAGCGCTGGCAGGTTCCAGTCATAGGACCAGTTGCCGGCCGTATGGGACAGCCCCGCGGTGGATACGGCCGTTTCCTGCCAGGCCTGCGCGGCGAAGTTCCAGTAGTGATTGTCGGAGAGGCGGCGGATCTCCAGGGCCAGCGACTTGGCGTCGGTATTGGCCGTGCCGCTGAGGATAGTTAGTTCTTTCTGGTAACGGAGGTTCCCGGGAACGAGTATACGCGTTACCGCGGGCGGGGGCGTGAACTTGAAGCGCCGGCTGCCGAAAGTGGATTCGCCGTTGTCCGCCACGTCCGCCGCGCTGGAGCTGATGACGTAGAAGCACTGCGGCTTGAACACCACCCCGGCGGAACCGTAGGCCCAGTTCTTGGAGAAACCGTCATAGGAATCGACCGGCAGCCAGACGGAAGCGGCCTGCCAGGCGGAACCGTTCCAATGCTGCCCGTTATTGGCCGGGTCGACGCAGTCGGTCTGGGCCGTGTCCTGCTGTATGCGCAGGCGGACGCTCTTGACGCCCGAAGTGGCGTCATCGGCGGTGCCGGAGATGGCGGCCAGGGACTGCAGACTGCCGTTCTCCACCGCGGGGACCGAAACCCTGGAATCCGGTTCCTGTATGTCCAGCGTGAAAGTGGAGCGGTTAAGGCTGAAGGCGGAATAGTTGCCGGCGCCGTCCGACGCCTTGACGCGCAGCGCGAAAGTCGCGCTGGAGCGCCCGACCGCCCAGGAATTGGCAGCCAGCGGGTTATTGACCGGCAGGGCCGTCCTCGACCAGTTGGAGGCGGGCGCGGTAACGCTGGAGATATAGCCGGGCTGCCAGGCGAGGGTGTTGAAGTTCCAGTACTGCACGGGGGAGCGGTCTATGTCGATAAGTTCATACTCGATCGAGACCAGGCCGGCGGCCAGCCCGCCCGGGCCGGCCGGGTCGGCGGCCGTGCCGGACAGCGAGGGCATGACGCTGAAGAAGCTCTGATGCGCCGGGGTGGCGATGTGCACGGCCGGCGTGGAGA
>DNQL01000269.1 GCA_003500765.1 Elusimicrobiota bacterium
CCCGGTCGCCGAGCGGCCGAAGGAGCCGGCCGCGGGCTTTATGGCGGCGGCCTCCGGGTCGTCGGCGCTGGCGATCATCTCCCCGCAGTTGGCGGCGAAAGCCGAGAATATCCCGCGCAGTTCGTCCACTTCCTTGTGATCGCGGGTTATGTTCAGAAGAACGCCGAGCGCGGGCCGGTAGCGCGCGACTGTACCGTCGGACTCGTCGGCCTCCACCACCAGCGGCCCGGACCCTCCGGCGAAAGCGTTGCCGAGCAGGCCTTTCGCCTTCAGCGATAGAAGGGCCCCGCCCGTTATTATCGACGGCTTCAGCCCGGCGAAATCCAGTATCTCGAAGATCATCGCCGCGACGGTGGATTTACCGCTGGTACCGGCGACGGCCACCGCGCGCGAGAAATTGACATGCTCCGCCAGCAGCTCCGAGCGGTGAATTACCGGCACTCCCAGCTCCGCCGCGCGGGCCAGGTCCGGGTTCGAACTTTCCACGGCGGTGGAGGCGACCACTTTGGCCGGGGCCGCCGTCACGCCGGAGCCGTCCTGCGGGAATATCCGTATACCCAGCGCCTCCAGCGCGGCGCGGGTCTCGGGATTGCGTCCGGCGTCGAAGTCCCTGTCGGAACCGGTGGCCGGCAGCCCCGCCAGCGCCCGCATCTGGGCCAGCGCGCTCATGCCGAACCCGCCTATGCCGGTAAAATGGTAAACGCCCTTCTCCATGGCAGTCAATTAAACAATATTCCGGGGACGTTGTTTAGTTCTTTAGTTTTCGCCCCTTCAACAAACCCGTTTTCAGGTCCTGTCCCAACGAAAACTAAAGAACTAAACAACGTCCCCTTGTTTTTGTAATATATATCCTTACAATAATGGGACGGAGGACCTGATGGAGTGCCAGAAACAGAAGAATTCGGCCGCCTGCTCATGCACTTACGAGCCCTGCCCCCGCAAGGGCCTGTGCTGCGAATGCGTGGCTTATCACAGGGCCGCCGGAGAACTGCCGGGCTGCTTCTTCACCGCCGCCGGCGAGAGGACTTACGACCGTTCGATAGCCGCCTTCATAAGGGACAGGAAAGGTTAAAGGAGAAAAATATGAAAAGCGTGATAGTGACCGACAAAGCGCCGGCGGCCATAGGGCCCTACTCGCAGGCCGTAGAGACCGACACTCTAATTTTCATCTCCGGACAACTGCCCGTGGACCCAAAAACCGGCCAGATGGCGCCGCCCGAGGTGCCCGCCCAGACCGAGGCCGTCCTCAAGAACATACTGGGCATCATGGCCGCCAAGGGCCTGCCGCTCGACAATATAATAAAAACGACCGTTTACATGACCGACCTCGGCCAGTTCCAGGCGATGAACGAGGTCTACGCGAAATATTTCTCCAAGCATCCCCCGGCCCGGGCCACGGTAGAGGTCAAGGCGCTGCCCAAAGGCGCGCTGGTGGAGATAGAGGCGATAGCGGAGAAACAGATATAAGGAGCCCGGAACCGGCGCACATGCACAAGACACTCAAACGCAAGCACGTAGGCGTACTGCTGCCCATCTTCTCCATGCGCTCCGAGCGCGACTGGGGCATAGGAGACATCACCTCCATGCACGGCTGGCTGGAGATACTCAAGGCCGCCGAGCTGGACATACTCCAGATACTGCCGATAAACGAGATGCCGCCGGGCGTCAACTGTCCCTACACGGCGCTGAGCGCCTTCGCCATAGACCCGGTCTACATCGATCCCGAGGCCGTCGAGGAGCTCAAGGAGGCTCCCGAGGCGCTGGAATTCCTGGCCTCGAAGGATTTCAGGGACCGCCTGCACCATGTCCGGTCCGCGAAGGCCATCCTCTACGACGACATACGCGGGCTCAAGCACGAGGCGCTCTGGAAGATCTACGCCGCCTTCGACCGCAACCACATAAAGAAAGGCACGAAAGAGGGCCGCGACTTCGCCGGCTTCTGCGAGAAGAACGCCTACTGGCTGGAGGACTACGCCCTGTTCAGGCGGCTCAAGGACGTCAACCGCTGGATCTCGTGGACGCACTGGGACCAGGCGCTGGGCGAAAGACGGCCCGAGGCCATGGAAAAAGCGCGCGCGGAGAACGCCCTCGAGATAAATTACTTCAAATACCTGCAGTGGCTCATCCGCCGCCAATGGGCGCCCATGCGCTGGCGCGCCGGCGAGCTGGGGATAAAGCTGTTCGGCGACCTGCCCTTCATGGTCAACCAGGAGGCGGCCGACGTCTGGTCGCGCCAGGACGAGTTCGACATAACCAACTCGATAGGCGCGCCGCCCGACGCTTTCACCCCGGAAGGCCAGAAATGGGGCCTGCCGGCCTACCGCTGGGAGGAGACCGAGAAGAACGGTTTCGAATGGTGGAGGCTCAAGCTGAAAAGCTCCGAGGACCTCTACGACATCTACCGCATAGACCACATGGTCGGCTTCTTCCGCACCTGGATCGTGCCCGAGGACAAGAAGCTCAAGCCGCATTTCGACGTGGAGGGCGACGGGAACCAGGAGGACCGCGGCCGCCGCTTCCTCAAAGCGCTGGTAGCCGCGTCCCCGATGCTGCCCATAGGCGAGGACCTCGGCCTCATCCCCCCCTTCGTGCGCAAGGTGCTGGCCGAGCAGGGCGTGCCCGGCTACAAGGTCATGCGCTGGGAGACGCGGGAGGACGGGACTTATATCGACCCGGCCGATTATCCGCACGTCTCGCTGGCCACCACCTCCACCCACGACACCGAGACGCTGGCCGAATGGTGGGCAAATGTCGCTTACGCCGAGAAGAAGAAGTTCTGGGAGATGGTCGCCGGCGAGGGCCGGCCGCCGGCCTTCGCCAAAGCGCTGGACAGGATAACCGAGAAGGCCATCGCATCCGGTTCGCGCGTGGTACTGCTGACCTATCCCGACATATTCGGGACGAAAGACCGGATAAACACCCCCAATACGCTGGGGCCGCACAACTGGTCCTTCCGCGTGCCGGTGCCGCTGGAGAAGTTCGCGCAGAAGCACGGCGCCATGCTGGAAAAGCTGGCGCGCTGGATAAGGGAGGCCCGGTGAAAAAACTGCTGATCCCGCTGCTGGCCGCGCCGCTGCTGGCCGGCTGCTCGCTCAACCGGACGGCCGCCCGCGTGACCGGCGGCGTAATAGACGAGGGGATCTCGTCGGTCTTCGCCCAGTCCGATACGCAGTACGCCCGCGAGGCGCTGCCCGGCAATCTCCAGCTCATGGAGATACTCATAGCCAACGACCCGGGCAATAAAGGACTGCTGGTCAACGCGGCGCAGGGATTCTGCGGCTACGCCTTCATGTTCCTGGAGGACGGCGCCCCGGAGCGGGCCTCCGGCTTCTACCTCAAGGGACAGGCCTACGCGGAGCGGGCCCTGGGCGGGCGCGGCCCGGCCGAAGCCCGCAGGAAGGACGTGCCGGCGCTGTTCTGGCACACCTTCTGCAAGGCCTCCTACGTGAACATCAACCGCGACAAGCCCGAGGCCATCGCCGAGATACCGTCGATAGAGCCCGCGGCGCTGCGGTTGCTGGAGCTGGAGCCTTCGTATTACTATAACGGCGCGCAGAGCGTCATGGGCGCCTATTACTCAATACGCCCGCGCATGATGGGCGGCGACCCGGAGAAGGCCAGGGCTTATTTCGACGCCGCGGCCTCGGGCGCCGGCGCGGATTTCCTGCTCAACCGCTACATGGCCGCGCGCATGTACGCTCCGGCCGCGCTAGACGAGGAATTTTTCACCGCGACGCTGGAGGCCGTGCTGTCCGCCGAGCTCAGGGACGACGGCGCCAGGCTCGCCAACGAGGTCGCCAAGATAAAAGCCAAAGCCCTGCTGGAGGAAAAAGATGAACTTTTTTAGAACGCTGCTATCCCTGCTTATAGCCCTCGCGGCCGCCCTGCCCGCCGCGGCAGCCCCTCTCACCATCAAGTTCGCCACGCTGGCGCCGGAGGGTTCGGCCTGGATGAAAGTGATGGACAAATTCGCCGCCGAGGTTAAGGATAAGACCGGCGGCCGCGTAAAGTTCCGCATGTATCCCGGCGGGGTACAGGGCGACGAGAAGGACGTGGTGCGCAAGATACGCATCGGCCAGCTGCACGCCGGAGGCTTCACCGGCGTGGGCATAGGCGAGATCGCCCCGGCCGCGCGAGTGCTGGACACGCCTTTCCTGTTTAAAAGCGCCGCGGAGATCGACCACGTCTACGCGTCGCTGGACGCCGAATTCCGCAAGATGTTCGACGAGGCCGGCTATGTGCTGCTCGGCTGGGCCGAGGTCGGGGACGTAATGATCCTTTCCAATTCGCCGGTAAAAAAGCCGGAGGACCTCAAAGCGGTGAAGATGTGGATCTGGGAGGGAGACCCTATAGCCGAAGCCTCTTTCGCCGCCCTGGGCGTGAAGCCCATCCCTCTTTCCATCACCGACGTCATGACTTCGCTGCAGACCGGCATGATCGACGGCATATACGGGTCCCCGCTTGCCGTGCTGGCCCTGCAATGGCATACGCGCATGAAATACGCCCTCTCGCTGCCCATGGCCAACGCCTCCGGCGCGGTGCTCCTCTCCAAGAAAGCTTTCAATTCGTTGTCGAAGGAGGACCAGGCCGCGCTGCTGGCGGCCGGCGACAGTCATTTCAAGGAACTCACCAGGATCAGCAGGTCCGATAACGCCAAATCGATAGGCCTGCTGAAAAAAGCCGGCATCACCTTCACCGCCCCGGCCGGCAAGGCCGTGGTCACGGAGTTGGAGAAAACCGGGAAAGCGGCCAGGGAATCCCTCACCGGGAAGCTCTATTCCGCCGAACTGCTGGCCCGCATAGAAAAAGCCCTCTCCGACTTCCGCAAGCCAAAAAAGGCGCAATAAGAACGACAATGCCGGCCCCCGCCGCCCCCGCCCGGGGGTTGCGGGGGCCGGCGGCATTATTGGATAATCATATTATGCGCTTCATCTTCCGCTTCGAGGAATGGGTGGTAAAGGGCGAGAAAGCCCTGATCGTCCTGTTCGTGGCGCTGATGATCTCCCTCTCTTTCCTTCAGGTGCTGCTGCGGGTGTTCTTCCACTCCGGCATAGTCTGGCTGGACCCGGTGCTGCGCCACATGGTGCTCTGGTCCGGCCTGCTGGGCACGGCCCTGGCCTCGCGCTACTCGCGGCAGTTCGCGCTGGAGGCGCTGGTCAAGTTCGCGCCGGAAAAGGCGCGCCGGGGCCTGGCCATCTTCGCCGGCTCCTTCACCGTGGCGGTCTCGGGCCTGCTGTTCTGGGCGGCCTATAAGTTCGTAAAGGACGATTTCACCTCGTCCTCAACCTCCTTCTACATCGGCCATTTCGCCATGCCGTCCGGCTGGGCCCACATGATAATCCCCGCCGTCTTCCTTCTCATAATCTTTCACACGGTCATGAACCTGTTCCGGGCGGTAGACCCCGGAGAGGAGTTCAGGTTCTGATGGGAATACTGATAGCCCTGGGCATACTACTGCTCGCCTTCCTGGGCGCGCCCGTCTTCACGCTAATCGGCGGCGGCGCGATATACCTCTTCGGCGCCGAGGGCATAGATTCCTCCGCCGTCATCGTGGAGATGCTCAGGCTCGCCTCGCTGCCGGCCCTCATCGCCATACCTCTTTTCACCTTCGCGGGCTACGTGCTGGCCGAGAGCGGCGCGCCGCGCAGGCTGCTGGCCCTGGCCGAGGCGCTGTTCGGATTCCTGCCCGGCGGCCTGGCCATAGTGGCGCTCTTCGCCACGGCCGTCTTCACCGCTTTCACGGGAGCGTCGGGCGTAACCATCATCGCCCTGGGCGGCCTCCTGTACCCGATGCTGAAAAAGCAGGGCTACCCCGAGAAGTTCACGATGGGCCTGCTTACCACCACGGGCAGCCTGGGCCTCCTCTTCCCCCCCAGCCTGCCGATCATCCTCTACGCCATAGTCGGCAAGCTCAACCTGGACCTGCTGTTCAAGGCCGCCCTGCCGCCCGGACTTTTCCTGCTGCTGGTCCTGTCGGTATACGCGTATTTCGTGGCCAGGCGTTCCGGCGTGCAGAAACTGGCCTTCGAGCCCGGCAAGATCCTGACGGCCATGCGGGCGGCGGCCTGGGAGATACCGCTGCCTTTCCTGATAATAGGCGGCATCTACAAGGGCCTTTTCACCGCCGGAGAGGCCGCCTCCATCATGTCCTTCTACGTGGTGATAGTCGAGGTCTTCGTATACAAGGATCTCTGCCTGCGCCGCGACATAGCCAAGATAGCGGTCAAGAGCATGATACTGGTAGGCTCCATCTTTATCGTGCTCGGCACCGCGCTGGGCCTGACCAATTACCTCATAGACGCGCAGATCCCGGACGCCATCTTCGCCTGGATGCACTCGTTCGTCCAGAGCAAGTTCCTGTTCCTGGTACTGCTCAACATTTTCCTGCTGATCATAAATATGATCGAGATCTTCTCGGCTATAATCATCGTGGTGCCGATCATAGTCCCCATCGCGCTGCAGTACGGCGTGGACCCCATCCACCTCGGGGTCATCTTCATCCTGAATCTCGAGATAGGCTACATGCTCCCCCCGCTGGGGCTCAACCTCTTCCTTTCGAGTTCCCGCTTCAACCGCAAGTTGCCCGAACTCTACGGCGCGGTAGTGCCCTTCCTCCTTCTGCTGCTGGCGGTGCTGGCCCTGGTCACTTATTTCCCGGGGCTGAGCATGATGGGGATGAAATAGCGCGATGGGCCATCATCACGATCACGGCGGTCACGCCTGCAGCCACGATCACGGGCACGACCACGGGGCCGCGGGACGCCAGCACGCTCACGGCGCCGGCGCGCACCGGCGCGCCATAACCTGGGCCTTTTTCATAACCGCCGGCTTCATGGCTCTCGAGGCCGTGGGCGGCC
>DNQL01000242.1 GCA_003500765.1 Elusimicrobiota bacterium
TGCCCCCCCCGCCGGGCGAGGCCGAGCCCGCCCTGGGACTTCCCACCGCCAAATAAAGAACCCCGGGGACCGCCCCGGGGTTCTTTTCGCGTTCTAAGCCTTTAACCGGCTCAGTACATGTCTCCGCCGCCCATGCCGCCCATGCCGCCGGGCATCGCGGGCATCTTTTCCTTCTTCTCGGGCAGGTCCGCGACCAGGCACTCGGTGGTCAGCAGCGTGCTGGCGATGGAGGAGGCGTTCTCGAGGGCCGTGCGGGTGACCTTGCACGGATCCACGATGCCGGCCTTTATGACGTCCACGTACTCCAGGGTGTCGCCGTTGAAGCCGATCTCGGGCGAGGAGTTCTTGATCTTGTCGATCACGATGGAGCCGTCCGTGCCGGCGTTCTCGGCCAGCGTGCGCAGCGGGGCGTAGATCGCGCGGCGTATGATGTTGACGCCGGTCTTCTCGTCCTCGTCGGTCAGGTTTATCTTGTCCAGGACCTTGGAGGCGCGGATCAGGGCCACGCCGCCGCCGGGCAGCAGGCCTTCCTGCACGCCGGCCTTGGTGGCGTTCCTGGCGTCCTCGACCTTGGATTTCTTGGCCTTCATCTCGGTCTCGGTGGCCGCGCCGACGCGGATGACCGCTACGCCGCCGGAGAGCTTGGCGAGGCGCTCCTCGAGCTTCTCCTTGTCGTAGTCGGAGGAGGTCTCCTCGATCTGCTTGCGGATCTGGCCTGTGCGCTTCTTGATCTCGGCGTGGTCGCCGGCGCCGTCGACGATGGTGGTGTTCTCCTTGTCGATGACGACGCGCTTGGCCTTGCCGAGCTGTTCGAGGCCGACCTTGTCGAATTTCATGCCGCGCTCTTCGCTGATGACCTCGCCGCCGGTCAGGATGGCGATGTCTTCCAGCATTTCCTTGCGCCTGTCGCCGAAGCCGGGGGCCTTCACGGCGCAGCCCTTAAGGGTGCCGCGGAGCTTGTTGACGACCAGGGTAGCCAGGGCCTCGCCCTCGAGGTCCTCGGCGACGATCAGGAACTGCTTGCCGGTCTGCACGATCTTCTCGAGCACGGGCAGCAGGTCGCTCATCGCGGAGATCTTCTTGTCGGTGATGACGACGAAGCAGTCCTCGAGCACGGTCTCCATCCTTTCGGGATCGGTGATGAAGTACGGGGAGAGGTAGCCGCGGTCGAACTGCATGCCCTCGACGACGTCGAGCTCGGTCTCGGAGGACTTGCCCTCTTCTACGGTGATGACGCCCTCGTGGCCGACTTTCTCCATGGCCTGGGCTATCAGGTCGCCGATGACGCGGTCGTTGGCGGAGATGGTCGCGATCTGGGCCTTCTCTTCCTTGGTCTTGACCGGCTTGGCCATCTTTTTGAGCTCTTCTACGATGGCGGCGACGGCCTTATCGATGCCGCGCTTGATGTGCAGCGGGTTGGCGCCGGCGGTGACGTTGCGCAGGCCCTCGTTGAAGATGGCCTGGGTCAGCACGGTGGCGGTGGTGGTGCCGTCGCCGGCTATGTCGTTGGTCTTGGAAGCGGCCTCGCGGACCAGCTGCGCGCCCATGTCCTCGAAATGGTCCTCGAGCTCGATCTCCTTGGCGATGGTCACGCCGTCGTCGATGATGGTCGGGGAGCCGAACTTCTTGGCGAGGATGACCGTGCGGCCCTTGGGGCCGAGGGTCACTTTCACCGCGTTGGCCAGCTTGTCCACGCCGGCCTTGAGGCGCATCCTGCCCTCTTCGGAATAAATTATCTGTTTAGCCATATTATTAATGTCCTCCTTGAAAATATATCCTTACTTCACTATCCCGAGGATATCCTCTTCCTTCATGATGAGGTACTCCTCGTCGTTTATCTTGATCTCGGTGCCGGAATACTTGCCGTAGAGCACCTTGTCGCCGACCTTTACTTCCATCGGCACGGGCTTGCCGTCCTCGGTGCGGCCTTTGCCGGCGGCGACGATCTCGCCCTCCTGCGGCTTCTCCTTGGCCGTCTCGGGGATGATTATCCCGCCTTTCTTGACTTCCTTGGGCTCGAGGGGCTTCACTACCACCCTGTCGGCCAGGGGCTGTATCTGGATCTTGGTTTCAGTCGCCATACGTCTGCGTCCTCCTTGGATTATCCTGCGTAAAACTTTTTTTGGCAGTCGAACTTCCTTACTGCTAATTTTATCAAACGGCGTTCCGGGTGTCAATAGCACTCTTGGGTTTCGAGTGCTAAATAAAAACCCCCGCGCGGAGGCGGGGGTTCTTAAGGGGCGGGGGCGCTGCTAGGCCTTCTTTATGAAGAACCTGAATTTAGTTCCCCCTACCTCGATGACGTCGTCGTCCTTGAGCTGCTTCTTCTCGTTGAGAGGGTCCCCGTTGTGCTTGGCGTACCCTTCCTTTATGGGCGTTATGAAGCAGCCTTCGGGCCGTATCGTTATAACCGCGGCCATGTCGGGCGCGGAGCCGAAGATCCCCGAGCCTTTGACCGGGATATTGGCCTGGGCGGACTTCCCGATGTAGGTGGACATGGCGGTCAGTTCGTATTCGTTCTTGTCCACGGAGCCTTCCAGCACTTCCAGGAAAGGCTTGGGCTTGCCCGCGGCCTGCCCGGAGAGGGTGGCCGATGGCGAAGGAGCGGCGGCCGCAT
>DNQL01000141.1 GCA_003500765.1 Elusimicrobiota bacterium
CCGCCGTAGCGCGGGTCCCCGCCCGGACCGCCGGCCCGAAGGCCCGCTCCCCGCTCGCCGCCCCGCCGCGCACGGTTTACGCTCCGCCCTCGGCCGCCCCGACGGCGTCTTCGCCTTCCGCCGCGGACGGATCCGTTTTCGCCGCCATCCCCATGGGTGAGCTGCGCGGCGAGACGCTCGCCGCCTTCCCTATCGTTTCCGCCGGAGAAGGCTCGCCGATAAAGACCGTCGCGGCGAGGAAGGAGAGTGTGCCTGGGGGGACGGATCTGGTGATGGAGACCGAAGAGGTCGTGATAGTTATAGAGCGCAGGGCGACTTCGTACGAGGAGTTTTTCGAAAGAAGGACCATATGAAGCAGGAAACAGGAGGCCTTATGAAGATGAAGGTGATAGCCGCAGTGCTGCTGGCCGCGGCGTTGCTTCCGCAGCCGGGGGCGGCCGGAAGCGGGAAGGGAGATGTTCTGTCGGCCCAGAAAAAATACACGGATGGTCTGCGTTATTACCAGTCCGGCGACCTGAAGAAGGCGGAGGCAGAGTGGGAGGCCGCCGTTAAGCTGGATCCTTCAAACGAGGACGCGAAGGCCGGACTTAAATCGTTGGGCCGGGCCGGCACTCAAACTAAGGCTGAGGCCGCCGGAACGGTAGCCGCCGGATACCGGGGCACCGCGATACCGGTCGGCGGGGACCAGTTGCTGTACGTCAAAAAGGGCGACCGGGTAGACGTGCTGGTAACCTTCGACGCGAAGATGGAGAAGGACGCCAAGGAGACCGTCACCGCCACGATACTGCAGAACGTAGTGGTGCTCAACGTGGAGAAGCCGGCCTCTCCCGAGGCGCCCGGTGTGATCGAGCTTCTTCTCAACCCGAACGAGGCGCAGTACGCGGCGCTCAGCGTCGCGCAGGGGAAGAAAGTTCAGATAACTGTGCGCGCTCCCGGCGACCTGGAGCTGCACCCGATGGAAATGGCCAGCTTCCGCAGGCTGATAAAGTAGGAGGAGCTATGAAGACCTTTTTGATCGTACTGGCGATGGCGGCTCCCGCCTGGTCCTCCGCCGGCAAACCCGCGACAGAGGCGGCCTGCGCCGCCGAGGACATGCAGTTGTTCTATCACTGGCTGGCCCCGGAACTTCCCGCGGCCGCCCGCGCCAGGACGACCTCCTGTCACGCGAAGAACGAGGGCCTGCGTATACCGGCGTGGCTTGAGACAGCCAGGCCCGCGATGCTTGAGAAGATGGCCTGGAAGGACCCGGAGGACGGGGAACTGAGCGAGGCCAGGGTCTGGCAGGACACGGTCTCCATCCTCTACGAGTTCGCGGAAAAAACTTCGGCGGCCTTGTCGGATCCCGATCCAGCCAAGGCGTCTTCCGCGTCGCTGGCGGCGGATTACGCCGACATGCGGACTCGTCTTCTCTACGCGATGGACCGGATAACCAAGGCCCGGCTGCAGGGCTCTATGGAAGGCAGGGGAGGCTCGCTGCTGGCTTCCATAGACGCCGCGTCGCAGCGCCTGGAACTTCTGCTGTCCGCCATTCACTCCGGCGACGGAGAAGCGGCCTTCGAGGCCCGCGTCAGGACGCTGCAGCATGTCCGCGACGTCTTCCGGAAGCTATTGCTGCCCGCGCCGCCGGCTTCCGCCAGCGCCTACGCCGAATACAGGCCCGAACCGCGGCTGTTCCCCGGCTACAGGGCGACCTCGCTGCCCGTGCGCGGCTCGCAGGCGATGTTCCTCAAGCCCGGAGACCGCGTGGACATGATGGTTACCTTCGACGCGCTCCTCACCGGCGATCGGAAGGAAAAGGTGACGGCGACCATACTCCAGAACGTGCTGGTCCTCGACGTTCACCGCGTCGCGGACCCGGAAGGGATGGCCGTTGTGCGCCTGCTCTGCAATCCCAACGAGGCGCAGTACGCGGCGCTCAGCCTGGTGCAGGGCGGAGGAGGGATCACCCTGCCCCGTCGGGCCGAATCCGACCGCGAACTGCACCCCATGGAGATAGCGACGTTCCGCAAGCTGTTCAAGTAGCTCCCGGACGGGTGGTCCGAAGAAAAGGGCGGAGGGGACAACCCCTCCGCCCTTTTGTATAATTGGTATATGCATGAATGGGCATTGGCCGAATCCGTTATAAAAGCCGCGGCGGAACACGCCGCGGAGCAGAAGATGCGTCGCGTCAGCGAGGTCGCCGTAGTATTCGGCGAACTGCAGGCGATAGACAAAGAGATCTTTCCTTTCGCCATGAAAGAGCTGGCCAAAAAGACCCCGCTCATGACCTCGGCGAAATTCAAAATAATAAACGAGCCCGCGGCCTTCCGCTGCCGGGCCTGCTCGGCGGAATTTGATTTAAAACGTTTCCGCAAGGAGAGCGACGAGGCCGAGTTCATACATTTCGTGCCGGAGATGGCGCATTCCTTCATCAAGTGCCCGTCGTGCAAAAGCCCCGATTTCGAGATAACCGCCGGCCGCGGCGTATACATAAAGCATATCAAGGGGTCGAAATGACCGCGCTGGACCCCCGCCCTTCGGTAATCGCCGACCGCCTGAAAAAAGTCAGAAAAATAACGGCCGTCACCGGCTGGAAAGGCGGCATCGGCAAGAGCGTGACCGCCGCGACGCTGGCGCTGCTCCTCAACGAGAAAGGCCTTAAGACCGGTCTTCTGGACCTGGACCTGACCGGCGCCTCCTGCCATTTCATACTCGGCTCCGGCAAGGCTTTCCCGCGCGAGGACATGGGGCTGATCCCTCCTTTTGTGCACGGCGTTAAGTTCATGTCGATATCGTTCTTCTCCAAGGGCCAGGGCGTGCCGCTGCGCGGCGCCAATGTCACCGACGCGATTATCGAGATGCTGGCCGTGACGCTGTGGGGGGAGCTGGACCATCTCGTCATCGATATGCCGCCCGGCATAGGCGACGCGGCGCTGGACGCTTTGAAGTTCTTCCCGAAGGCCCGGATACTGGCCGTCACTACCCCGTCGCCGGTGGCGCGCGACGTGCTGCGCCGCTCGCTGGCGGTCTATAAAGGCATGAAGGTGCCGGTGGCGGGCCTCGTCGAGAACATGAGCCCGAAGGGCGTTCCCTACGACCCCCGCCTCGACGCCGCGCTGGGCGACCCGGAGAAGATAATTAAGACGGCTTTCGCGCGCCGCCTGGCGAAGGTTACGGCAAAGTTCGCCGGCGCCTGATCTTTGTAGAGTATTTTTTTCGCAGAAGGAACGGGGTGTGAATCCCCGGCTGCCCCGCAACGGTGATGCCGAAAGGCTGAGCCCGGTCTACTGCGAACCCCGCCCGCGCGGGGCCTCCGAGGGGAATCGCTGTTAACCCTTTCTCCCCGGAGCGAGGGTTTTTTTAATTTGGGGACACAATACCTATTTCCATGGAAATAGGTATTGTGTCCCCCAAAAAAGGATTGTTTGATAAGGATAAAATGAGGAAAATAGGGCTGGTTTTAATAGGTATTGTGTCCCCACTTATCGTCCCACTTATCGTCAGTGCGGAGGGGGTGGTGTCGCTGCTGCCGTCGTATACGGAGACGATATTCGAGCTGGGGGCGGGGGACAGGCTGGTGGGGGTGTCCAATTTCTGCAACCGGCCGGCGGCGGCCGCGGCGCTGCCCAAGGTGGGCGATTATTTCAGTCCCGATATCGAGCGCATCTACGCGCTGAAGCCCGACATCGTTTTCGACGGGCAGTGGAAGAATTCGGCCGCGTCCGAAAGACTGTCGGCTCTGGGGCTTAAAGTCGTGCGGATACCGGAGGAGCGCCGGGTGGATGACCTTTATCGGACGGTGCGCCTTATCGCCGCCGAACTGGGGCTGGCGGCTGAAGGCGGTAAACTCAACGCCCGTCTCAAGAAAGATTTCGCCGCCGCGTCTTATCGGGGGAAGCGGCGCCTGCGCGCGTACATCGAGGTGGACGCGGGCGGTTGGTCGGCGGGGAAGGAATCGTTCATGTCGTCGCTGGCGGACCTGGCCGGCGCGGACAATATTTTCGGCCGGGAGAAGGCGGGATATTTCCAGGCTTCGTGGGAGACCGTGGTGAAGGCGGACCCGGAGGTCATCATCTGCCCCGGCGGCGACGCCGCGGAGATAAAGTCGCGGCCGATGGCGGACCGGCTGAAGGCGGTCCGTTCGGGCGCGGTGCTCTGCGGCCTGGACCGGGACCTGTTCGCGCGGCTCACGCCGTCGTCGCCGTCGGCGGTTAAAGCTTT
>DNQL01000307.1 GCA_003500765.1 Elusimicrobiota bacterium
GCCGGCTCCTACGCCGCCCGCGTGACCCAGGTCTCGGCCACGGCCGACAGCCTGGTCGGCCACCGCGAGATGGTGGGCGTCCTCGACGACCGGACCTACGACCTTTTCAACGACGGCTTCGGCCGCGATTACCTGGCCGAGCTGGAGAAACGGATAGGCCGCAAGACCTTCTACAATAAGATGGCCGGCGGCATGGAGGCGATAGAGCTCAACGCCGACGAGCACGAGCGCACCGGCCGGCCGATAGCCTATGCCAGCAAATGCGACCCGCTCATACAGCTGGCGATGAACGAGCGGGTGATACCCGTCGCCGAGCAGCATAAGATAGCCGACACCGCCTTCGCGCTGGCGATGGAGATGGGCATACCGATAACCCGCGCCATAGCGCGCAGCTACGTGCGCGGCGCCGGCGGCGAGATAATCCGCACCTCCAACCGTCACGACGCGGTGCTGCCCATAGGCAGGAAGACGCTGGTGGAGCTGCTGCAGGAGAACGACGTCTGGACCTGCGCCGTCGGCAAGACCAGCGACCTGGTGAACGTGACCTATAACGAAAAGATAAAGCTCAACCGCGCGGCCTTCCTGGACCCGCGGCTGGGCCTGCGCTTCGTCCACCCCAAGAAGAAGGACACCAACCTTTATTCGGTGCAGGGCACGGTTAACGCCCTCGACGCCGCCAGGACCGTGTACAGGCCGAAGGGCACCTTCGTCTTCGCCAACCTCGTCGATACCGACAGCGTTTACGGCCACACCCGCGACATAGCCGGCGCCGTGAAGTGCGTGGAGGAGTTCGACCGCATCCTGCCGCTGCTCGAGAGGCGGCTGGAGAAGGGAGACCTGCTGGTTATCACCGCCGACCACGGCATGGAGCACCGGGCCGATTACGGCTACCATTCCAACGAGCCGCTGCCGCTGCTGGCCGAGCGCGCCGGTTTCGGGAAAGGGCTGGGGCTTAAGACCGGCGGCTCGCCGGGGCTGACGGAAGTGGGGCACCTGGTCTCGCAGGTATTCGGCCTTGAGAAGCAGTTCCTCGCGATGGTGGGAGAACAGAAGAAATAAGGCGCGACTGAAAGCGAAGAGCCCCTCCGGCCTGCCGGGGGGGCTCTTTTTTTTGCGGCCGGATCAATCGGCGGCTGTTTTAACGACGGGGCGGGTTTCGAGCGGGTAGTCGGGGTCGACGAAGGCGCGGTAGGCGCGCGGCGTAAGCGCGTCCCAGTTGTAGCGGTTGGAGGGGTTCCAGAGCAGCCAGCTGCCGATATAGTTGCGGCGGGCGGCTATGATCTGGGCGCGGACCTCGCGGGGGCCGTAGTCGTGGCGCAGCGAGAAATCCTGCAGGTAGGGCCGCACTTTGTCATAGTCGAAGCCCAGCCGCTCCCGGGCATCGCGCAGGCCCCTGTCTATCACCTTGAACGGCTCGGCGTCGGGGTTCCTTATCTTATACTCTCCCGGGTTGTAGTGCGACGGGTACATCATGGGGTAGATATAGTCCGTGTTCTCGGCCAGCGAATGTATGCTCTGGCCTATGCCCATATCGCCCTTTGAAGAAGTGGTCAGGCCGAATATGGCGGCCGACACTTTTACGTTCCCGGGCAGCTTCTTCCTGGCGTAGGAGAGGAAGGCGGCCAGGTTGGCCACGCCGGAACGGCTGTCATGCGGTTTGGAATAGCGGCAGAGAGAGGTGTCTCCCTCGGTGGGGTAGCGGATATAATCGAACTGGACCTCGTCGAAGCCCAGGTCGGCCGCGCGCCTGGCTACGGCGACCACGTAGTCCCACACTTCCTTGCTGTACGGATCCACCCAGGTGGCGCCGTTCCTGGCCCGCCAGGGTTCGCCCGACGGGGTTTTCACCGCCAGGTCCGGCCGGGACTTGGGCAGGAGCCGGTCGTGGAAGGCCACCACCCTGGCTATGGTGTATATCCCTTCCGCCTTGAAATCGGCCAGCATCTCCTCGGGCCTGGAGATGGCCGGGGCGTAGGTGCCGTGCTTATGGGCCGCCTCCACTCCCGGGATGTAGACCTTCCCGTCGGTCTCCTTTACGGCCACCGCTACCGCGTTTATGACGGACCTCTTCATCTTCGCTATGGTCTGCCCGCGCAGTTTTGCCGAGCCGGCCCCCCAGGCGGTGAGGTGTATGCCGCGCACATGGCCGGGCGCGGCCAGCAATTCCGCGTAATGGGCCGTTGTCGGGGGCTGCAGGGCCGCGTCGGGGGAGGTCTGGGAGAAGGCCGGGACCGCGGCCGCAAGGAAGCAAAGGGCTTTGAGGAGCATATGTATATATTTTACAATTTCGCCATGACTAAAAAATCGGCGTTAATTTTCGCGGGGGTAATGGCCATGGCTTTCAGCGTTCACGCTCAGGAAAAGACCGCGGTGCACTATTCGCGCATCTCCGGCGATTACGACGGGTGGCATCTCTGGGTCTGGAACGCGCAGGACGGAAAACCCGGCTCGGCCGTCGCTCCTTCCGGCCGGGACGCTTTCGGCCTGGTCTTCGAGCTGGACCTCGCCGGCCTTGGGCTGGCCGGCAAACGCGCGGGGCTGCTGCCGCGCAAGGGGGAGTGGGACGATAAGGACGGCCCCGACCGCTTCATCGTCGCGGGCGAGGACGCCGACGTGTTCATACGGCAGGGGGTTCCGGAGATCTTCGACGAACTGCCGGCCCTGACCACAGCCTTCGTCCACGCCAGGTTCTCCGGCGACGCCTCGGTCACGGCCGCCTTCAATACGCCGGTGGACGAATCTTTCGTGCGGGGGGAGGATTTTATCCTGGCCGGCGCCGGCGCCGAGTACCGGCCGGTGAAAGTCTCGCTGCCTTCGCGCTATTCCGCCTGGGCGCGGCTGGACTTCGGGCCGGAATTCACCGTCCCCGCCGAGGCCAAAGTCATGGGCGCTTTCACGCTGACGGGCAAGCTCGGGTCCCGCCCCGTAGACCCGGGGTCCGCCCTGGACGCTCCCGCTTTCCGTCACGAGGGCTTCCTCGGCGCCGAGACTTCCCCGGCGGGTTCCCGCTTCGCGGTCTTCGCCCCCGGCGCGGAATCGGTGATCGCCCTGATCTACCGGGGCCCGAAAGGCGGGTCCCAGGCCGAGATAAGGCTGGAGCATAAGGGCGGGGGGCTGTGGGAGGCCCGCTCCGACCAGGATTTCACCGGCAAGTACTACAAGTTCGGCGTCAGCCGCGACAACGGTTACGCCGAGGTGCTCGACCCCTACGCCGGCAGCGTTACCGCGCACGACGGCAGGGCCCTGCTCCACGGCCCGCTGCCGCCGCCCACGGAAGGGCCGTCGTTCCCAAAAGAGGATACGGTGCTCTACGAGGTGCATATCCGCGACCTTACCATCGACGAGTTCTCCGGCGTAAAGGCGAAGGGCGGCTACCTCGGCTTCGCCGAGGGCGGCACCCGCCACCCGTCCTACCCGGACCTGAAGACCGCGCTGGACCACCTGGAAGAGCTGGGGGTCAACGCGGTTCACATACTGCCTTTCCAGGACTTCGAGAACCAGGAGGAGAACGGGCGCTACGACTGGGGCTACATGCCCGTGAACTTCAACTCGCCCGAGGGCTGGTACGCCAGCCGCACCGACGACGATTCGCGCCGCCGCGAGGCGAAGGCGATGATAGACGCCCTGCACGCGCGCGGCATGAAGGTGATAATGGACGTGGTCTATAACCACACGGCCGAGACCGGGGGGAAGAAGTTCAACTTCGCCGGCCTGGCCGGGAATTATTTCTACCGGATGAAGGACGACGGCTCGTTCTACAACGGCTCCGGCTGCGGCAACGAGTTCCGCAGCGAATCGCCGATGGGCCGTCGGTTCATACTCGACAGCCTCAAGCGCTGGGTGACGGAATACGGCGTGGACGGCTTCCGGTTCGACCTTATGGGCCTCATCGACCTGGAGACGGCGGAGCTGATAGCCTCCGAGCTTAAAAAGATAAAGCCCTCGATACTGGTTTACGGCGAGCCCTGGAAGGCGGGCGACAGCCCCGTCGACGGGGTGAAAAAGGGCAGCCAGCGCGGCAAGGGCTATTCCGTCTTCAACGACGACCTGCGCGACGCGCTCAAAGGCAGCGTCTTCGAGGTCTCGGACCTGGGCTACGTGCAGGCCGGCAATTACCGCGACAAGGTCATGCGGGGCATAAAGGGTTCGATAGACGACTTCGCCGACGGGCCGCTGGAGACGCTTAATTACGTCAGCTGCCATGACAACCACACGCTGTGGGACCGGATAGATATTTCGGCCGCGGGCGCCTCCGCCGACGAGAAGGTCCGCATGGATAAGCTGGCCCAGGCCGTGGTCTTCACTTCCCAGGGGATCCCTTTCCTGCACGCGGGAGAAGAGTTCCTGCGCACCAAGAAGGGGGAGCATAACTCATACGATCTCCCCGACGAGATAAACCGGCTGGACTGGACGGCCAAGAGGCGGCATCACGGCGTGTTCCGGTTCTACCGCGACCTCGTCGCAATGCGCAAAGCGCATCCCGCCTTCCGGCTGCGGACGGCGGAGGAGGTCCGGGAGAACCTGCGCTTCTACGAGGACCAGGGCCTGAAGGCGACGCCTCCCGCCATCGCCTACACTCTCGACGGCGCCGCCGCGGGGGACAGCTGGAAGAAGATAACGGTGCTGATAAACCCCTCGCGCAAGCCGGCCAGGATGAAGCTGCCGCCGGGCGGGCACGCGCTGGTCTTCGACGGCTCGGGGCTGGTCTCCGACCCCGGGGAACATAAGGACCACGTCACGGTGCCGGCCATCACGCTGCTTGTCCTTCGTCAATAGGCCTTATTTCCTATAACGGCCCGGGACCTTCGCCGCTTACGGCGGAGGCCTCCCGGGCTGTATAATTTACCGAAGGGTAAAAATTCCCAGGAGGGTCATTAATGAAGAAAGTTCTCTTCGCAGTACCGTTGTTGATGGCAGTAGCGGCCAACGCGGCCGATAATCCGACGATAGAGAGCCTCAGGTCTTCCGCTTTCGCCATGCCTAAAGCGGAGGCCGTGGTGCCGTCGGCGCCGGCCCCGGTGGCAGTGGAGCAGCCGGTACAGGTCCCGCAGGACCTGGTCTATAAGTTCAACCAGCTCAAGAACGACATGTGGCGGCTGGAGAGCGACACCACCTGGCTGCGCAGCGACATCGACCGCCTGGAGGGCGAGGCCCGCCGCATACAGCAGGGCTCTCATAACGCCTTCTTCTCCAACGACCTGCGCAATATGGCCCGCAACCTGAACTCCTGGAGCAACGACGCGCAGCGCCTGGCCTTCGACCTCAAGCGGCTGCTGCCGCTGGCGGTAAAGGACAAGAAGCTTAACGATCTCGCCCGCGACATCGAGTGGGACGTGCGCGACCTGGACAACCGCTTCCAGTTCGACGTGCAGAACTCGGCGCAGCGCCTGGAGTGGACGGTGCGCTCCATAGACTCGAACCTCGTCGGCTACGACGCGCAGTGGCAGGCCTCCGACATCAGCCGCTACGCGCGCGACATACAGCAGAAAACGCGCGATATGCGCTGGGACGCGCAGGACCTGGTCCGCAAGACCCAGCCCTGAGCTTCTCAAGCCGTAAATGAAAAAGCCCCGGTACCCGCCGGGGCTTTTTTCATGGGGAGAAATGTTCCGGAGTAGTTGCTCCTTTCGTCAGTACCCCAGCTGCTCGTTGACCAGGAGGACCTCGATGTCGCTGGCCAGCGGGCGCTTCCAGAGCAGCGTCACGGCGTTGCAGATGCGCGAAGGGGAGGAGCAGTCCACGCAGCGGCCGGCCTTCACGCAGGGGTTGTCCTTTTTGAGGCGGATATTGTTGGCTATCGCGGCGATATCGCGCGCGCGGCGCAGCCCGTCGGCCTCGTCGCGGGACAATTTGTTGACCCCGGCGATCAGGACTATCTTCCGCGGCCCGTATATGACGGCGGCTCCCCGGTTGCCGTAGGCGTCGAGGAACACCAGTTTCCCGTCCATGGTCACGGCCTGGGGGGAGGCGAAATAGAGGTCGGAGGCCTGCGCGCGGAGCCAGACGGAGCGGCGCTCCTCCGGCGTCATGCCGGGCGCGTGCGTCACTATCTCCTTGCCGGCCGCCCGCAGTTTTTCCACCAGGCCCAGGTCCCTGGAGGTCATGCTGCCGCCCATGCCGGCCGAGGCCCCGGGCAGGGCG
>DNQL01000276.1 GCA_003500765.1 Elusimicrobiota bacterium
GACTGGGACACGGCCGTGGAAGGCGGAGGCTGAACCGCGCGGTCGGCCGGGGCCGAGGCCCGGATATAGCGTACGGCCTCCGGCTTTATGTGCTCCACTCCCCGCTGGGACATGAAAGTTTCGAAGGCGCCTTCTTTCTGGCCTTTCGGAGCCGTGCCGAAAAACTCGCATATGGCGCCCAGTTCGAAACTCTTCACCCCCGTCATAAAGGTCAGTCCTTTCAGGGCGTGGTTCTTAAAATGCCCGGCGATGTTCTGCGCTTCGCCGGGCACCATGGGGACGATGTCCCCGTTAAAAAGCCAGTTCTCCTGTTCGGATGAAATGGTGAGCGCCGGGGCCTTGGAGGCGGACAGGATGGAAGACAGTATCGCGAAGGAGTTGCCGACCGCCTCCATGACCACGGGGTGGCTCAGGCGGTAAAGCGCCGTAACCTTCACGGCCTTCGACAGTGAGAGCAGGAACTCGTGGCAGAGGCCGGGATAGGACATGGGGTAGGGATCCGCCCCTCCGGCGGGGGAGGGCGCGGGCGTGCCATATTCGTCGTCGCGCGGTTCCATAAGTATCACCCCATCATTATCTTCAGCGCCTCGCCGATGGAAGTCGTTCCGGCTTCCACCTCCGCCAGCGCCGCTTCGCGCAGGGAAGTCATCCCCTCGCGCACGGCCAGGCGGTTGAGCTCGTCCACGTCCGTCTTCGTCGTTATCATGTTGCGCATCTCGGAAGTCTCTATAGGCATCACCTCGAAAACCGGCTTGCGTCCGGAATATCCCGTCTGATGGCAATGGTGGCAGCCGACCGGGCGGTAGACCTGGCCCAGCCGCCCGGCTTCCTTATCGGTCAGGAACGACCGGTCGTCTTCGGTAAGGGCGGCCGCGGCCTTGCAGTGGGTGCAGAGTTTTCGCACCAGCCGCTGGGCTATGACCATCTTCACACTGGCCGCCACCAGGTACGGTGCCACCCCCATGTGTGTCAGCCTGGTTATCGTGGCCGGGGCGCTGTTGGTATGCAGCGTGGAGAAGACCAGGTGCCCGGTTATGGAGGCCTTTATGGCGATCTCGGCCGTCTCCAGGTCGCGTATCTCTCCGACCAGCATGACGTCGGGGTCCTGGCGCAGGAAGGCCCTCAGCGTCGACTCGAAAGTCAGCCCTACGGCGGGGCGTATCTTGACCTGGTTTACGTTGGGGACCTCGTATTCCACGGGGTCTTCGGCCGTCATGATATTCACGTCGGGCTTATTGAGCACGTTTATCATGGTATAGAGGGTGGTGGTCTTGCCGGAACCCGTGGGCCCGGTCACCAGTATGAGGCCGTTGGGGCTTTTGAGCGCGGCCTCCACCGAGTGCCGCTCGCGGGGGTTAAGCGCCAGCTGGGCGAGATCCGAGTTGAGCTTGCTCTGTCCCAGCACGCGCATCACTATCTTCTCGCCTTTCAGGCAGGGCAGCGTGCTTACGCGGAACTCTATTTTCTGGCCGCGCATCTGGACGCGGAACTGCCCGTCCTGGGGGATACGGCGTTCGGTTATGACCAGGTTGCTCATTATCTTGATGCGGGCGGTCAGGCGGGGATGTATGGATATCGGCAGGGTGGTGAGCTGCTTGAGCACTCCGTCCACCCTAACGCGCACCATAACGCGCGTCTCCTGGGGCTCTATGTGTACATCGGAGGCGCGCATCTCCACGGCGGTCGCGAGGATCTTGTTCACCCGCTGTATGAGGGGGGAATCCTCGGCCAGGTTCTCCAGGCCGATGGTCTGGAGAGCCTCCTCCTTCTTCTCCGCGGCGCTGTCGAGCACTTCCAGCTCGCTGTCGTTCTCCGCCAGCGTCTCCTCTATCTCCGGCACTTCCTCTACGGGCGCCTCCGGCACGGCTGCTGCCGGGCTTTCCGGCTCCGGCTCGGGCTGAGGCATCTCTATAGTCACGGGACGCCGGGGCTCCTCCGGAAGGGAGGAGGCCGGGGAGGCGTAATCCTGGGCCGGAGCGGGCGGCGGCCCGCCCTGCTCGAATCGCTCGATAGCTATCGAAGGAGGCTCCGGCTCCAGGACCCCCTCCGGCTGCGCCGGCCGCTGCTCCGCCTGACTGGGCGGCGCCTTCGGCGCCTGGGACCGGCGCGGGGCCAGGGCCCTGGACACGCTTTCCAGCAGCTTCATGTTGGGGACCGGTTTCTCCAGGAAATCGGTTATATCCATGTTCAGCGCGCGCAGTTGCTGGCGGTTGGTGGCGCCGGTGAACATTATTATCCTGATAGCGTGAGTGTCCACGTTGCTCCGTATCTCCTGTATGAGCTCGTAGCCGTTCATCTTGGGCATGTTGAAATCGACCAGCATCAGGTCGGGCGCCGAAGCCTGCACCAGCGCCAGGGCCTCTATGCCGTTGCCCGCCTCCAGGACCTTGTAGTGGTTCACCTCCAGGAGATGGCGCACAAGCTCCCGGTAATCCTTGTTGTCGTCCACCACCAGCACCGTGCTGGCCGGGGGCGGGGCCTTGCGTGGCGGCTGGGAAAGAGGCGCGGCGGCCGGACCCGGGGGAACCGGGGCGCGGGGAACGGGGGAAGGGCGGGAAACCAGGGGGGGAGTTACGGTCGCTTTTCTGAGTCCGTTGCCCGCGGGCGGGACGGGATCGGGCTGAACGCGGGACGGCTCAGGAGGCTCAAAGTCCCTGAACATATCGCCCATATCGGCGTCCCGCCCCTCTTTTTTCTCTTCCATAAAAGAACCGCCCGCCCGAGTCTCACAAACCACAGTTCTACATCGATAGTATAGCCCCGCCGGTTACGGCGTACAATTGGCGGAGTCCTCCTTATACTGACTTTTTTCCACCCCCAGCCGGGGCGGACGGGAAGGAGCGGCCTCTCAGCGGCAGCGTCGGTTTTTACGGTAACAGGAAGGAGTATCTTTGACTATCTTCTCGAACTGGCGGATAAAGGATTCGGCGTTGGAATAGCCCAGCATGGAAGAGACCTGCTTGACGCTGAGGGAAGTGGAGCGGAGCAGTTTGCGCGCGCGGACCATCCGGGCTTTCAGCTTGAAATCCTCGAACTTCATGCCGGTCCGCTCATGGAAAACACGGCTCAGGTACTTGGGGGAAAGGAATACCGACGCGGCGGCTTCCTTCAGCGATACGCGGCCGAGGCAGTTGGCCTCCACGAAACGCTTGACGTGCTCCACCTTGCTTTCAACGTCCAGTTCGCCGGCGGTAGCGGCGCCGGCGGCCGCAAGAAGCTGTTTCTCTATGGCGGCGCGCATGGTCTTGATATCGAAGGGCTTCTCGACGTAGCCGTCCGCCCTGGCGGTGAGGGCCTTGATGGCCGTTTCCTTGCTGCTGTACCCCGTCATTATCAGGACCCTGCGCGGGTGAGGCGACGACTTGATCTTTTCAAGGGCGGTAAGACCGTCCATTCCCGGCATCTGAACGTCCATTATGACAAGGTCGAAATCGTTGGGTCGGGCCAATGCGCGCAGCGCCTCAGCGGCGCCGGCCGCCTCGGTGAAGGAATACTCGGGGAACCAGGTCCGGAATTCGGACCGGAGTTCCACGCTGTCGTCGACAAGCAAGATCTTCCTGCGCATAATCCCCGCCGCGATTATTCTATATTATTTGAACGGGGAGCATCTGCTAAAATGTTCGCGTGAAACCCCGCCTCCCCTGCTTATACTTCGGCGCGGACCTGCTGCGGCCGGCGATAAAGCTGCCCCTGTCGGGCCGCCTGGGCCTGCGCGACAAAAGCCTTAAAAAATAGGAGGGGCCTTACGGCCCCGCCGCCATGGGACCTGCCGCCATAAGCGGTAGGTCTTTTTATTCGCGCGGGGGGAACTAATGGCCCTTATGCCGGGACCCGCCAAAGGCTACACTATAAGCAATAGAAAAGCCGAAGGAGAACCATGTCCCGTAACGCCGTCAACCACGACCTTAAACTGACCAAGACGATACTTTTCTTCTCGATAACCCTTTTCCTCGCCTGCTTCGCCGACCTGACCTGGGGACAGGCCTCCTACGAAAGCCTGCTGGGCCAGCTGCGCGGCTCCGGCAGCTTCGACATGTCGGCCGTGCCGGACCGCGCCGTTCAGGCGCCGGCGGCCTCCGCCCTGGCTCCCGACGACAAAACAGCTCTCATCGCCGGCTTCAGGGAGCGTCTCATCGGCCAGGTCTCCTCCAACTGGCATCATCCCTCCCGCATAGACGACGCCATAGTCAAGGAACTGGGCGAGGCCTGGAGCCAGGGCATACTCGAGCCCGTGATAGTCGGCGTGCTCAGCGACCCGCGCCTGGCCCGCTTCTTCCCAGAAGGCGCAAAGATGTCGCCCGAAGAGGCCGCCCGGATGTTCTCCCTTTACGTCGGGGCGGAGCTGGAATCCAACGGCCACGTGCCCGGCGTAGCCCCGATAGAGGGCTGGGACGCTATGACGGACCGCCACCTGGCGATGGTCAGGTCCGGGGCCTACGAGCCGCGCCGGCGCGGCCAGCCGTCGCTGCTCCGGGAGCCCGGCTTCATGGCCGAACTGGCCGCCCTGCAGGGAACGCCTTTCAGCGAAGGCAGCAGGATAACGCCGCTCATAGAGGGCGCGGCCTCTTTCGGCAAGCGGGCGGAGCTCATACGCGCCGCCAAAAAGAGCGTCTTCCTGACCACCTGGGCCTTCTACGACGACGAGACCGGACATCACACGGCCGACCTGCTGATAGAGAAGAAGCGCCAGGGTCTGGACGTGCGGCTGATGATAGACAAGGATACCGCGGGCCTCTACGACAAGGGCGTGCTGGCTAAGATGGAGCGCGCCGGCATCCCGGTGCTCCGCTACCAGCCCGCCGCGAAGAATTACTACGAATTCCATTCCAAGATCCTCATCACCGACGGCAGGTACGCGGTGCTGGGCGGCATGAATATCGGGAACGTCTACTCGCATATGGCCGGCTCCGGCCGCTGGCGCGACGTGGACGTCCTCGTCCAGGGCCCGGTCATGCGCGACGCGCTGCGCTTCTTCGCCCAGGCCTGGAACGCGCAGGCCGCCGCGGACGGGGTGGCGGTCCGGGCCGACGCCGCCGCTTACGACGGGGACGCCGCAGGCTCCGCTCCGGCCGCCATAGTCTGGAACGCGCCCGGGGAGGAGCCCTACATACTGCTCTCCATGCTCAAGGCCGTCTACGGCGCCACGGAGCGGATAAACATAGAGAACGCCATAATCGTGATGCTGCCCGCCATGCACCAGGCGCTGATGGACGCCCGGGCCCGCGGCGTGGAAGTCAACATACTCTCCAACTCGCTCGAGACCATAGGCGACAAGATGATGGGCGCGATGATACTGGGCAGTTTCCCCGAGCTGATCAGGGCCGGCGCGAACGTTTACCTCAAGGAAGGAGGGCTGGACACACGCCTCCACTCCAAGACGATGACCGTCGACGGCGTCTACGGCAGCGTCGGCTCCTTTAACCTGCAGCCCCGCTCAATACGCTATGTAATGGAAGTGGCGGCCAACTTCTCCGACAGGGCCGCGGTCGCGGAACTCGACGCGTCCTTCGGCCGGGCCATCGCGAAGGCGAAGCGGGCCCGCAAGGCGCGCGACCTGGACATCCCCTATATGCCGGTAAAGGACCTGGTACACCGGCTGATGTTCAACCAGCTCTGATCCCGCGGGCTCGCCACGCCTCCCGGCATTTGATAGACTTTAAGAAGGGTCAAGGACAGGAGACACTATGATAGATCTGGAACCGGCGCATCTCAGGAAGATAAAGAACATACTCTCGGGCAGCCTTCCCGAATTCGATGTCATGGTATACGGGATACGGGCCTCCGGTCCCGCCAAGAAGTATTCATACCTGGACCTGGCCGTCATGTCCGAAAAACCGCTCGCGTCCGGCCGCCTGGAAAAACTGGCGGAGGAATTCACGGCCGCCCGTTTCCCTTTCAGGGTGGAGACCGTCGACTGGGGCTCTTCCGGCAAGGATTTCAGGAAAGTGATAAAGAAGACCGGCGTCCTCATCCAGCACTCGGCTAAAAAATAAGAGTCCCTTCCCTTCACGGAAAAGCCCCGCCCCGGCGGGGTTTTTTCATAAAATATACGCATGAACTGGCTTCACGCTTTCGTCCTCGAGTTCTTTCGCCTTACATGGGAAGTCCTGCCCTGGTTCCTGGCCGGCGCCGCTTTCGGCGCCGCGCTGGACGTATGGCTGAAGCCCGAGTTCGCCCTGAAGCATTTGAGGGGCGGATGGCTGTCGATGGCCAAGGCCTCGCTGCTGGGCATGCTGATGCCGGGCTGCGCCTGCGCGACCATGCCGATGGCCGAGGGCCTGCGCCGCAAAGGAGCCGACCTGGGCACCGTCACCAGCTTCCTGCTGGCTTCGCCTCTGGCCAGCCCGCAGACGCTGATCCTGACCTGGGCGCTCCTGGGCTGGCCTTTCGCCGCGGCGCGCGCCCTGGCCGGCCTCGCCGGCGGCATGGCCATCGGCGCCGTATTTTTCAACCTGGAAAAGAAAGCCGCCTGGCTGGGGATACCGGCCCCGGCCGCGGGAAATAAAGCGCCCTGCTGTTCCGGCTGCGCCTGCCCCGGCGGAGAGGAAGGAAAAGAGGCGCCGAAAAAGTTCTGGCCCGTATTCGCCGATATCATAAAAGAACTGGGCAAATATTTCGCCATAGGCATGGCCATAGCCAGCGCGCTGGTTGTAAGCGTCCCGCAGGGTTTCATCGCCGGTTACCTTGGCTCTTCCGGCCCGCTGGCCTACCTGGCCGCCGCGCTGGCCGGCGTACCGCTGTACGTCTGCGAGGGAGAGGAGATACCGCTGACGCTCTCGTTCATGAAGCTCGGCCTCGGCCCGGGCCCGGCCTTCACTTTCCTGCTGGGCTCCGTGGGCACCTGCATACCGACCATGATAATGTCGCAGCGGCTCATAGGCCGGCGCGGCCTGCTGGTATACGCCGCCTTCTGGCTGGTCTTCGCGCTTTCGGCCGGCCTGCTTTTCGGCGCCGTTTCAGGCTGACCGTCGGCATTCCGGCGGAGAATAAAAAAAAGCCCCGCGCGAGCGGGGCTTTCCTTTTTGACGCCGGGCCTTTATTCCGCGGCGGGAATATCGGGCAGAACCGCTTCGCCGGCCAGCCCGAAAGCACGCATGAGAGCGCCCGCGTCGCGGGATATCAGCTCTCCCCGGTCGGGCAGGGGGCGGAACACGGGGATTATTATCGCGGCCGGGGCGCCGGCGTTGGAAACCGTGGCCTCGAACTGCTCGTAGGGAGTCAGCGGCCAGCCGGCGCCGCTCTCGTAGGAATCGTCCGTGGGGTTCAGGCCGGCGCGCTCATAGATGAACTCCGTGTAGCCGACGCAGTCGAACTCTTCGGGACCTTTCTGCGACAGGTGGCTGTTGTTGTAGCGCAGGCCGCGGCCGCCGTAGTCCAGGGCCAGGGATACTATAGCCTCCCGCTGCGCCGCCGTGGGCCTGACCTTCGGCGTCCGGTTCCCGTAGTAAGGATACATGTAATGATGGGTGAAGTCGTAGAAAGAACGCACGTTGCGCACGCCGCCGGGCTTGAAGTTGTTGGGAACACAGTCCGCTATAACGACGTTTATCCGCCCGTCCTTTATCTCGGTGCCGGCGAAGATGCCGGCATGGCCGACCGGGATCATAGTATTGAACCAGCCGCTTATCGTCCCTACGATGCCGCCGGTATAGATCAGGTCTCCCTTCTCAGCACCCGCCCGTGAAGAGGGCTGGACGTTTATGACCGTGGAAGGGTGGCCGACCTTGTCGAGGAGTTCGAAAGCCGCCGCCCGGACTATATCGCTCTCCGCGGGGGAAGCGGCCACTCCGAAAAGATAGGGGCCGGCCTTGGAATTCTTCTTGAGCTTACCCATGCTTATGAGCAGGTTGACCTTGACCACGTCGTCGGCGCCGGCGTAGAACTCGGAAAGCTTGTTCATCAGGCGGGGATTGCCTATCTCTCCCAGCGCCCAGATGGAGTCGAGTGCCTTGAGGCGGGCGCGCAGGTCGTCCTCGTAGGCGCCCTTGAGGGCGGAAGCGGCCAGGTAGGACTCGACGTTCTCCAGCAGCGCGCCGGAGGCTCCCTCGTCCCGGCTCTCTCCGGCGGCCCTTATTGCGCAATAAGAAGAATCCGGGGCGGAGAGCATTGCACGGTAGGCGGCCGGAGAACTTTTCGCGGCGGCCCTGGCGGCGTCGCAGCCGTCGCCGGGCATGGCGGCGGCGGACGGGGGGACGGAAAGGACGAAAGCGGTGAGTACGGCGGCGGTAATCGCGTTATTGAACATGCGCTCTCCTTTATTATCTCTGCAGTTATATTCTACCGGAGACCGGGAGGGCGGCCAAGGTTCAGGGGACCCAGACGCGGGGAGTTAAATAGACCATCCCCGGCTGGGCTCTTCGGCCCGCCGGGGATAGGACTTTACGGAAGCAGTTATCGGTCGTCGGTGGTCAGGCCGTCGAAGAAGACCCGGTCGAGCACGGTCTCCTGCAGGCCGGCGGGGCCCGGGGAGGGGAACACGCCGGTCCAGCGCTCCGGCATGAACATCGTACCGGTATTGAGGTAATCCTGCCGCTGGGAATAGATGACATTGCAGTCGCGCTTGTAGGGCATATCGGGGCAGCCGAACTTGCTGAAGACGGCGTAGCGGTAATCGAAGCCGCCGGTGCCCGCCTCGCGGCCGCCCTGCGAGGAGAAATACTTGAAGCCGACCACCGAGTCGTTGTACGCGGGCTGTATGCGGCCCTTTATGTCGATATAGTTGATGAAGACCACCGCGTGGCCGGTCCGGGTCGTGCGGTTTATGTTGACAAAATCGCCGGGCCTGAGCTGCTCGAACAGGCGGCGCTCGCCCATACCGAAGTTTATCAGCGCGTCGGCTGTGCCGTAGGCCTTGAAATCGTGGTTGACCCAGATGTGCCCCTTGAGGTCGGTTATCGCCAGACCCTCGTAACTGCGCTGGGGGAGATAGGTAAAAACGGAATAGTCGCCGGTCTCGGCGGCGTAGATATCATAGGCCGTCAGGAGAACTTCCATCATGGCGGCCACGCACATCGTAAGCGGGGGGCGGCGGGCCTTTATGACGCCGTAGGTGTGGTAGGGGATATCGTGGGTCAGGATGGAATTGATGTCGTAGCCCAGCAGGCCGTATTCGGCGTAGAGCCGGTCCACGGCCTTGAGTATGTAACGGTTGAAATATCCGTCTCCGGAGACCTCCGGGGTCCTGAGCGGGGAGAGGAAATGAACCGGGGCCGGCAGTTCCGTCTCCACGGCCGAGACGTCGGCGGCCGAGACTCGGTCGAGGCTGAAGTCCGAAGCCGCGGCGTGGGATAAAAAGCCCGTCAGTAACGCGAGGAAAAGCGGTATTTTGACCATAGGATTGATATTAGTCAATCATAACACCCAAGTCAACCCTTTTCCAAAAATTGTATGCTCTATCCGTTATGGAAGCCCTTAAAATATCCGGACTGGTGAAAAAATACGGGGAATTCGAGGCCGTGGCCGGCCTGGACTTTTCCGTCCGCGAGGGGGAAATATTCGCCCTCGTAGGCCCCAACGGCGTGGGCAAATCCACCACGCTCAAGATGATCTCGACCATACTGACGCCGACGGCAGGCTCGATATCGGTGTTCGGCATGGACACCGTGCGCGACGCCCACGCCGTGAGGAGCGTCATCAGCTACCTGCCCGAGGAGGCCGGCGCCTACAAGAACCTGACCGGCCGCGAGTACCTGGATTTCATGGCGATGGTCTTCCTGCGCGACGGGGGCAGGGCCGCGGAGGCCGTGGCTTACGGCGCCGGGCTCTCCGGGCTCGGGGGCAGGCTCGAAGACAAGATAAAGACCTACAGCAAGGGCATGGCGCGCAAGCTGCTGCTGGCGCGGGCCGTCATGATACGGCCAAGGCTGGCCATTCTCGACGAGCCGACCAGCGGCCTGGACATAGTCAACGGCTACGAGATACGCAAGACGATAAAAGAACTTGCCGCCGGCGGCATGACCTTCCTGATCTCCAGCCACAACATGGCCGAGATAGAGTTCCTCTCCGGACGAATCGGCGTGATAAACAAGGGCCGCCTCCTGGCCTGCGACACTCCGGCCGCCCTCAAGGCCCAGTTCGCCACCGAGGACCTGGAGGAAGTATTCGTGAGGCTGACCCAATGAACATCTTCCTGGTGCTGCTGAAGAAAGAGATGAAGGAGCTGCTCACGCGGCAGCTGCTTTTCTCCATAGCCGCGATGATACTGGTCTTCTATGTCATCGGCAAGTCGGTGGGCAGCCACAGCCGGGCCTCCGGCGCGTCTAACTCCATAGTGGTGATGGACCTGGACCGCTCGGAACTCTCCGCCCGCCTGCTGGCGGCGATGGGGGAGGGGAAAACGCCGCTCAAGGCGTCGGACTTCACGGACATAGAGTCCGCCATGGCGGCCTCAGAGCACGCCGGCGAGAGTTCCTTCCTGGTCATACCGGCCGGGCTGGCCCGCTCCGTGGAGGAGGGGAGGCCTTCGCGCCTCGAGTTCTACTCCAGGTTCAGGAAGCGGGCCTCGGGCCTGGGGGCGGCGATGGCCGCCTCGCGCATACGCAAGGTATCGTCGCTGGCGGCCGCCGAGGCCAGCGCCTACGCCCTGGAGCGCAAGGCCCCGGGCCTGCCGCCCTCTTTCCTGCGCGACCCCGCCCCGGCTGTGGAGTTCGTGGTGG
>DNQL01000283.1 GCA_003500765.1 Elusimicrobiota bacterium
GGGGATGCCGGCCAGGCCCCGGGCCCGGGTGCCGCGCAGCAGGTTGAGCAGGACGGTCTCGGCGTTGTCGTCGGAATGATGCGCCGTGGCCACCAGACGGCAGCCTTTGGCGCGGGCGTATTTGAGCAGCAGGCGGTAGCGCTCGGTCCTGGCCGCGTGCTCGGTGCCGGAACCTGTCTTTTTCGCCAGCGCCTTCACCCGCGCCTTGAACACGCCGCAGGGCAGGCCGTAGGTTTCCGCCAGCCGCCGCACGAACCGCTCGTCTGCGTCCGACTCCCGGCCGCGCAGGCCGTGGTTGATGTGGCAGACGTAAAGTTTCAGCCGGCGGCCGCGCGCCTGGCGGGCGAAAAAATCTAGCATGACCACCGAGTCCGGCCCGCCGGAGACGGCCAGCGCGACGGAATCCCGGTCCCTGAAAAGGCAGCGTTCCCGAGAGAAGGAATTTATCCTGTTCCAGGCGTTGAGGGTGGCTTGGCGCTTGGACTGCATGGCTAAATTATAGCAGTAAAAAAAGCGGGCGGCCTTGAGCCGCCCGTCCCTGCCTGCCGCCTCGCGGGCTCAGTATCTCCAGAAGCTTTTGCGGATCTGCCTGGCCGTGTTGAGCTGCTCGGTACGCCGCAGCAGCGCGTCGATACGCGCCTTGAGTTCGGTCAGCGCGAAAGGCTTGGTAAGGTAGTCGTCGGCGCCCAGCTGAAGGCCGAGCACCTTGTCCTCGGTCTCCACCTTGCCGGTCAGCATCAGCACCGGTATGGTCTTGAGCACCGGCTTCTCTTTGAGGAAGGAGCACATCTGCACCCCGTCGCCGTCCGGCAGGACGCGGTCCATGATGACCAGGTCGAAAGGCTCGCTGGTCACCTTCTGCTTGGCCTCGGCCAGGTTCTCGGCGGTAGTGACCAGCATGCCGAACTTGGTCAGCGCCGTGCTTATGGTATTGCGTATTATGCGGTCGTCGTCCACCGCCAGTATGCGGTAGGCGCCGTTAGTGCCGTCGTTCATATAACCCCTGTTAAAACCCCTTACAATGAGAATATACCATAACGGGGGTTTCGCCGCAATGTACGATTTGTTACTCCTTTGTTGCGGACGGCCGTGTAAGGGGGACGTTGTTTAGTTCTTTAGTTTTCCGCCCAAAACTAAAGAACTAAACAACGTCCCCATAGCGGTTTTGTATAATTTATAAGACTTTTATTTCTGGAGCCCTATGCAAAGCAAGCAGATACGACAGGCCTTCCTCGATTTCTTCGACAAGCAGGGACATTCCGTGGTCAAGTCCAGCCCGCTGATACCCGAGGGCGACCCCACGCTGCTGTTCACCTCCGCCGGCATGGTGCAGTTCAAGCCCTATTACCTGGGACTCAAGACCGACAAGAAGCGGGCCGCTTCCTGCCAGAAATGCTTCCGCACCACCGATATCGACAATGTGGGCCGTACCATACGCCACCTGACCTTCTTCGAGATGCTGGGAAATTTTTCCTTCGGCGACTATTTCAAGAAGGAATCGCTGGTCTGGGGCTGGGAATTCTTCACCAAGGTCCTGAGGCTGCCGGCCGAGCGCTTCTACCCGTCCATCTACGGCGGCGGCGTGGCACCGCGCGACGAGGAAGCCCGCGCCATCTGGGAGAATATCCTTCCGAAGAACCTGCACTCCCACATACTCGAGCTGGGCGACAAGGATAATTTCTGGGCGATGGGCGACACCGGCCCCTCTGGCCCCTGCTCCGAGGTTTACTGGGACCGCGGGCCGCAGTTCGACCATAAGGGCTGCGAGGGCCCGGGCAAATGTTCCTGCGACCGCTACATCGAGGTCTGGAACCACGTCTTCACCCAGTTCGACAAGCAGGCCGACGGCACGTTCAAGCCGCTGCCCAAGAAGAACATAGACACCGGCATGGGCCTGGAGCGCCTGACGTTCATCGTCGAGGGCAAGGACAACCCTTTCGAGACCACGCTTTTCTTTCCGATAGTCGAGGCCGCCTCGAAGCTGCTTAAAGCGGAGTACGGTTCCTCGCCCGAGGCGACCAGCGCCTTCCGCATAATCAGCGAGCATACGCGCGCCGCCTCCTTCCTGATAGCCGAGGGAGTCATCCCGTCCAACGAAGGCCGCGGCTATGTGCTGCGCCGCCTCATCCGCCGCGCCAGCCGCTACGGCCGCATCATGGGCGCGCGGGACCCGTTCCTCTACAAGCTGCTGCCGGCCGTGCAGGAGATCTTCGGCCATGTCTATCCGGAAGTGAAGACCGCCGAGAAACAGATCGTAGAGGGCCTCAAGTTCGAGGAGCAGGGCTTCATCGAGACGCTCGAGACCGGCGAAAAATATCTCTCCGACCTGATGGACAAATTTCCCAAGGGCATCCCCGGCAAGGAGGCGTTCAGCCTCTATGAGACCTACGGGTTCCCTTTCGAGCTGACGCGCGAGCTGGCGGAGAAGAAAGGCGTGGCCGTGGACGAGGCGGGTTTCGAAGAGGCCCGCAAGGCGGCGCAGGCCACCGCCAAGGCTGGCTGGAAGGACTCGGGCGAGCAGAACGCCTTCCTGTTCCAGACCGCCGAGGAAAAACTGGCGCCGACCATTTTCAAAGGCTACGAGGCCGTCGAACTGGAGTCCACTATCATCGGCCTGCTCGACAGCGCCGGCAACCTGACCGGCGCGCTCACGGCCGAAGAGGAGGGCTACGCCGTCCTCGACGCCACTCCTTTCTACGCCGAATCCGGCGGCCAGGTGGGCGACTGCGGCATGCTGATGGCCGGCGGCTCCGAGGCCGCGCTGGTGCAGGACACGCAGAAGCCGGCCGGCAAGGTCTTTTTCCACAAGGTAGTCGCCCGCACCGGTCTGGCCATCGGCATGAAAGTCACGGCCCGCGTTTCGACCGACCGCTACCGCACAGCCTGCAACCATACGGCCACGCATGTCATCAACGCCGCGCTCAAAGCCGTCTTCGGCGACAGCACGCGGCAGGCCGGCTCCGAGGTGGACCCGCACAGGTTCCGCTTCGACTATACCATCAACAAGGCCCCGACCAAAGAGGAGATGGCGAAGGTCGAGCAGCTTTCCAACTCGGCCATAGCCCAGGACTTCGGCGTGCACAAGGCCGAGCGCCCGCTGGCCGACGCGCAGGCTTTCGGCGCCACCACTCTGCTGGGCGAGAAGTACAGCGACCCGGCGCGTTTCGTGCTGATAAACCGCGGCGGCTTCGACGCGGCGAAAGAGCGCTACAGCCTGGAGCTCTGCGGCGGCACGCATATAGACCGCACCGGCGAGCTGCTGGTGATAAAGATACTCAAGGATTCCTCCGTCTCGCGCGGCGTGCGCCGCATAGAGGGCGTAGCCGGGCCCGCGGCCGTGGATTACCTGGCCAAGGTGGCCTCCTACGCCGAGACCGCGGCGGCCAGGCTTTCGATATCGCCTCAGGACCTGCCCGGCCGCGTGGACCAGCTGCTGGAGAACATCAAGGAACTCAAGAGCGGCAAGGCCAAGGCCCCCGCCGCCTCCGCCGGTTCCGGCGAATCGGTGGACCTGGCCGGCGGCGTCAAGCTGGTCTCGACGGAAGCTCCGGGCGCGGCCATACCGGCGCTGCGCGGCCTTTCCGATCAGCTCAAGGAGAAGCACAAGTCTTCCGTGCTGTTCCTCTATTCTTCCGCCGACGGCAAGCTCTCTTTCGTGGCCTCGGCCACGCCCGACATGAAGGGTTCCAAGTTTAACGCCTCGGCCTTCATCAAGGAAGTATCGGGGCTGATAGGCGGCTCGGGCGGCGGACGCCCGGACTTCGCGCAGGGCGGCGGCCCCGCCCCGGCCGACATGGCGGATTTCCGCCGCAAGGTGGCCGAGCTGGCCAAAAAACATATTTAGGCGCTCCGGCGCCTATTGGTATAATGTAGTCTCGGTTCTTTGGATTTGCGCGCCCGTGGTGAAATGGATATCACAGGAGCCTCCGAAGCTTCTAGTGCAGGTTCGATTCCTGCCGGGCGCAAACAGTTCTTAGCAGTCGACCGGAGCAGGCCGCGGTGCGGCCTGCGTCAGGAATCGAAAGCCGGAGCCGCGAGGCCAGCCGGCCGCAGCGGCG
>DNQL01000158.1 GCA_003500765.1 Elusimicrobiota bacterium
ACGGACGCCACTACGGGCCCGCGCGGGGCCTCGGTTGCGGCGGCATGCGCCGCGCAGGCCAGCGCAAGGAGGGACGAGACAAGAAACGTTTTCAGATCCTTCTCCTTAATTCCCCAGTTCCACCAGCCGGTACTTCCTGGCGCCCAGGCCTATCTTCTCTCCGTGGGCCAGGCAATGCTCGCCGCTGACCCCGGTCTCGTGCTTGAAGGCGTCGGCTATCCCGGCGGCCTTGTTGACCAGGTCGAAACTCGCCTGATCCAGGGCCACCGGGTCGCCGGAAGCCAGTATGCCCACGTCGCCGACGAAAGGCGGCGGGGCCGAAGCTACGCAGTCGCAGGCCGAAGAGATATTCATGAGCACGTTTATATACGCGAACCTGCCGCCGGCCGTGACGCCCCGCGCGTACTCCGCCAGTTTCTCCTGGAAAGGCAGCCCGCCGGTGCGGCTCTGTTTTGTCTCGATAGCCCCCGTTGGACAGATCTCGGCGCATTTTCCGCAGCCGATGCACTTGGCCTCGTCTATCGAATAGTCCTCACGGATGGCGTCCACCGGGCATTCCTTCCGGCAGAGGCCGCACTTTATGCATTTTTCCTTGCGGTTGAAAGGGAACTGGCCGGAATGCTGAAGCTTTTTTCCCGTCGGGGAGGCGAAGCCCATCGCGAGGTTCTTCACCGCCCCGCCGAACCCGGCCGAACCGTGGCCTTTAAAATGGGAGATGACAAGAAAGGAGCCGTACTTACCCATACCCTTGCCGACCATAACGCGGGAGAAATACTTGCCTTTGTACGGGACGGCGGTCTCGCCGTCGGCGTCCATTATATCCACGGGGGCATAGGTCCAGCCGTGCTCCCTCGCCGTGGCCAGGTGGCTCGCCGTGTCGGAGCGGGACCCGCCGTAAAGGGTGTTGGTCTCGACGAAGGTCCCTTTCAGGCCGACCACCAGGTCTTTGAGCAGCGCCGGGGGAATGAAGTTCCTGTTGCCCTTCTCCCCGAAGTGGACCTTGACTCCCAGCCGGCCCGAAGGAGTGAAGGCCAGTTTCTCGTAGACAGCCTTGAGACCGGCGGGCGAGATGTCCCTGGTAAAATAGACCTCGGCGGGACGGACCGCGCGCTTTACGGCGGGGCGGGCGGGGCTTTTCCCGAGCAGTCCGCGCAGGACCGACATGTCGTCCCTGAAAGCGGGGCTCTCCGAATAAGCGGCGTAAAGCCGGTCGCCGAGCAGCTTGCCGGCCTCTATGTCGGCCGGGTGATGCACGCCCCCTATCACGCGCTCCAGCGCGGCCGCGTCGGCCCTGGACATGAATTCCTCAGCGCGGGCAGGGACCAGGTCGGCGAGCAGCCGCCCCATCACGCGCGAGATCGTCGCGTGGCCGCTGGGATAGGCCTTGCCGCCGATCCGCCCCAGGCAGGGATCGAGGTCGTCGGCCCGCAGGAAGGGGCGAAGGCGCTTGAACCTGTCCTTCACTCCCGCGGCCGCTCCGTCGGTCTCCTTCTTGACCCGCTCCAGTATGGCGGCGGCCCGGGGCGGCAGAGGGGAAGGGAAAGGACTTATGTCCCCGAAAAATTCGGTGAAAGCGGCGCGCGCGGCGGCGGCCGCGGCGGCGCATTGCGCGGTGCTGCGCTTTACCTGCCAGTCCCGGACGCCCTGCAGGTCGGCCAGGTCTTCCGGCGAGCCGGCCGCGGGTGGCGGCGGGAAGTCGGCGAACTCCTGGGCCGCGGCGCTTATATAATAAGTGGTCCGCGGTATGACCCAGTCTTCCGCCCCCGTACGGGCGACGGGCGCGATGAACAGCGCGGCCGCCAGTAAATACCTGCCCTTATAGATAAATTTCATTAGTGGTCCGCTCCTTTCATCAGCGGAAAGGATACAAAAAGCCGGGCCCCGGCAGAAAGTTCCAGTCCCCCCCGCATAAAAAGTATAATGATGTGCGCGGCGGGCAGCACCCCGCCCGGATGGAGAAACCAATGAGAACCGCGTTGAATCCCGCCAAGAACCACGGAGCCTTAAGGATGAAAGACGATTTCAAGATAAAAGACATTTCGCTGGCCGACTGGGGCCGCCGCGAGATAGAGATAGCCGAGCACGAGATGCCCGGCCTGATGTCCATACGCGAGAAATACTCGTCGAAAAAACCCCTCAAGGGCGCGCGCGTGATGGGTTCGCTGCACATGACCACCCAGACGGCGGTCCTCATAGAGACGCTCTCCGCGCTCGGCGCCGAGGTCCGCTGGTGCTCTTGCAACATATTCTCGACCCAGGACCAGGCAGCGGCGGCCATAGCCAAGTCCGGCATCCCGGTCTTCGCCTGGAAGGGCGAAACGCTGGCCGAATACTGGTGGTGCACCGAGCGCGCCCTGGACTTCGGCGGCGGCAAGGGCCCCAACCTCATAGTGGACGACGGCGGCGACGCTACGATGATGATACACCGCGGTGTCTGGGCCGAGGACGACGCCAAGGTCCTCGACGCCAAGACTTCGGGCGAGGACGAGTTGGAGCTCAACAACTGCCTGAAGGCCATCCTCAAGAAGTCCCCCCGCCGCTGGCACGAGACCGCCAGCGCCTGGAAGGGCGTCTCCGAGGAGACCACCACCGGCGTGCACCGCCTCTACCAGATGCACGAGGCCGGGCGTCTGCTGGTCCCCGCCATAAACGTCAACGATTCCGTGACCAAGTCCAAGTTCGACAACCTCTACGGCTGCCGCGAGTCCCTGGCCGACGGCATCAAGCGCGCCACCGACGTGATGATAGCCGGCAAGGTCGCCGTCGTCTGCGGCTACGGCGACGTGGGCAAGGGTTCGGCCAGGTCGCTGCGCGGCTTCGGCGCGCGCGTCATAGTCACCGAGATAGACCCCATCTGCGCGCTGCAGGCCGCGATGGAGGGCTTCGAGGTCAAGACCGTCGAGGACACGCTGGGCGAGGGAGACCTTTACGTCACCACCACCGGCAACAAGGATATCATCCGCCTCGAGCATATGCTCAGGATGAAGGACCAGGCCATCGTCTGCAATATCGGCCACTTCGACAACGAGATCCAGGTGGAGGCTCTCAACAAGGCCAAAGGCGTCAAGCGGGTCAACATCAAGCCGCAGGTGGACCGCTACGACCTCCCCGGCGGGAAATCCATCTATATGCTGGCCGAAGGCCGGCTGGTCAACCTGGGCTGCGCCAAGGGCCATCCGTCTTTCGTGATGAGCAATTCCTTCTCCAATCAGACGCTCGCCCAGCTCGAGCTCTGGACCAAGAAGCACGAGATAGGCGTCTACCGCCTTCCCAAGCATCTCGACGAGGAAGTAGCCAGGCTGCACCTGGAGAAGATAGGCGTTAAGCTCACGAAGCTGACGAAGGAACAGGCCGACTATATCGGCGTGAAGACCGAAGGCCCCTACAAGCCGGACCATTACCGGTATTGAACCGGCCCCGCCGTAAAATAAAGAACCCCGGGTTTCCCCGGGGTTTTTTATTTACACCGTCCAAGAGGATCAGGCTTCTTTCAGCCCCGACTTGAGGTATTGTATGGCCTTGCCGATGGAATAGCCTTCCTGCCCCGGCGGCAGGCCGGCGATCATGTCCTTCACCGGGGCGAGGTCCTCTCCCAGCGTGACTATGCCCGGCTCGGGATAGCCGTCGGGATGGCGCTGGGGCTGGCCGGCGGCGGCGAGCAGGGCGTTGCAGAGGCAGACCTTGCCTTCGGTATTCTGGGGGCGGCCGCCCTTGGCCTTGAAAGACTCGAGAGGCTCGGCGGGGCAGCGGAACTCCACCCCCCCGTTAGGAGCCAGGTAGGCCGCGGCCAGCAGACCTATGTCGCAGACCCTGCGCCTCTTGGAATAGACCGCGGGGTCGGATATGGTCCCCGGGACCTGCGCGACCTTGAAAGGGAAACCGGTGGGAGAGACGTGGGAGTTGACGACCTTGAGCTCCCCGGAGGCCAGCATCCGCAGAGTCTGCGCCCTGAGCGCGGGCTCGAAACCGGACTGGCCGGAAAGGGCCGCCAGCGTGCCGAACTGCACTCCCGCGGCCCCGGCCGCCAGGGCGGCCTTGAGCCTCTCCGGCATGCCGTAAGTGCCGGCCAGCCAGAAAGGCAGGCCGATGGAAGCTATGGCGGGAATATCGGCCCGGTCCTCGTCGGTATAAACCAGCACCTGCTTGCCCGACGCGTCGAACTTCATCTTGCCGGGCGGGGCGCTGTGGCCGCCGGCTTCCGGCCCTTCCACCACGAAGCCGTGGGGACGGGTCTCGGGATTATCGTGGAGAGCTTTCGCCAGTCCGTAGGAGGAAACTATCGCGAGAAATTTAGGCTGCGGCAGGTTGGGGACGCCTTTTACGCCCAGCGAGGCGGGCCGGGCCAGGACGGAAAAATTTCCGGAACCGGAAGTGGCGCCGAATACCTTGAAGCCCAGCGAGGCGGGCTCATGGCGCGAGAGCGAGCGTATCATGCCCGGGAACTCGTAGGGATTGCCCGCGCCGACCAGGACATAGTCGATGCCGGCCAGCATGGCGCCGTACAGCGCCCAGGGAAGAGGCCGCTCCACCTTGCGCAGAAAATTTATGCCTATGGGGCCGTTATGGTCGCGCTTGGCCAGCCAGACCTCGGCGAAGTTGGAGGCGAGGGACATCAGCTGCAGGTCTTTCGAGGGTTCCCAGAAGGTGTCGGGCGGCGTCCCGTAGCCCTCGACGCGCGAGAGGCGCCACATCGGCACGGGCTTGTAAGGCTGGGAAGCGGGCTTACCGCCTTCGATATAATACTTGTCGTAGAGGCCCTTGAGGCCCTCGGCCAGCGAGGGCTGGCGCACGGCCAGTTCGTTGAAGGCGGCGCGGACGTTCCCGCCGGGATCGCCGTCCTGGAGAAGGCGGGGATATACCACTTCCAGGCCGGTGCCGGACACCACCCCGAGCCCGCCCATGATGGAAACTATCCTGGCCAGAGGCCACCAGGAAACGCGCACGCCCATGCCGCCTGAGATGAGCATGGGGTATTTTGCGTCAGTAGTCATCGCTTAAAGGGTTTCCGGGAAAAATGGTACTGCGGCGAATATTATACCCTTTTCGGAGGCCGGAAGCCTCCGAAAAGGGCTTCTGTCGCGACTCAAGCCTGTCAATCGGCCTTGCGCTTGCCCAGGTGCCTGTCTATGTACATCAGGCTGCCCAGCGAGGGGCCGATCATCTTGAGCTGCTGCACAACGGCGTCGGTCTGGGCCTCTTCCTCTACCTGCTCCGTGACGAACCAGCGGAGCAGTTCCACCGCGGCGAAGTCCTTCTCCGCCAGCGCGGCCTCCATCATTTTATTGATCTCTTTCGAGACGAAGACCTCGTGGTCGAAGGCGGCCTGGAAGGCGTCCAGCGCGCTCTTGTACTTGGTAGGAGCGGCCGGGACCTCCCCCACCAGGATATTGGCGCGGCGCTCCTTGAGGTGGTTATAGAACTTCATGGCGTGCTCCCGCTCCTCCTCCGCCTGCACCTCCATCCACTGCGCGAAGCCGGGCAGGCCCTGGCCTTCGAACCAGCCGGCCATGGCCAGGTAAAGGTGGGAGTTGTAGAACTCCGCGTTCATCTGCTTGTTGAACAGCGCTTCGATCTTCTTGTTAGGGATCATGTTTCCTCCTCAGCTTTTCTTTTTGGGTACGGCGGCGCGGCGCCGGCCGCGCATGACCAGGTAGAATTCCGACACTTCGAAATCCTTGAGCGACGGTTTTTCTTTTATCCGGACCTCCCCCCACGGGATATCATACACATGGCCCGTGGCCTCGTCAACGAGGTGATGATGCGGGGCGGTGAACGGGTCGTAAACGGCGGCTCCGGAATCCAGGGACCGCCGGAGCACCAGCGACTTTTTCACGAAAAGGTCCAGAGTATTGTATACAGTGGCCCGGGAAATGGCGGGGAAGGCTTTTTTGACCTTGGCCCACACGGCGTCCGCCGAAGGATGGCTTCTGTCGCCTTCCAGGGCGGCGGCTACCGCCAGGCGGTGAGCGGTAGGCCTGACTCCGGCCGAGCGGAGCTTTTCGCGGACGTTTTCCATGCCTTTATACTAGCATAAAATTTAGACATTGTCCAGAATCCTGAAAAGCGGACGGACCCTATCCCGGCGCGGCCCGCATTTATAGGATAATATAGGGATGGAACTCCCGGTTCTCAGGAAAGCGGAAGAGATAGTCCGCGCGGCCCGGCCCGGCGCGCGGCTGGTAATCTCTTCCCCCCCGGGCTCGGGCAAATCGACCAAGGTCCCCCAGCTCCTCCTCGACCGGGCCGGCCTGAAAGGCCGCATAGCCGTGCTTCAGCCGCGGCGGCTGGCCGCGCGCATGCT
>DNQL01000111.1 GCA_003500765.1 Elusimicrobiota bacterium
GTCAGTTACCGTGATTATTCCGGCGCCGCAGGTCGCCTCGCTGGAGAGCATAGAGGAGAGCCTGGAGGACCTGGAATATTCGATCTACCAGGCCCGGGTGGACTTCTCCACGCGCGAGATACAGGATTTCGACTATAAGTACGCGGATATGGAGTCGAGAAAAGATAGTGTTTAGTATAACGGAGGGGTTATGAAGAGAATGTTAGCGGTGTTATTCGGTTCGCTGTTCGTTTTCGCGGCGTCGCTGCCTTACGCGGCCGCGCAGGACGAGGGCGGGGACGAGATGGAGATAGAGGAGGCTTTCGAGGGCGGCCCCGGGATGGGCATGGGCCCCGGGGGCAGGCCTGGCGGCGGTCCGGGCATGATGCAGGGGCAGCAGGGCCCCATGGGCGGGCCCGGCATGATGCAGCAGCGGCAGATGAACGTCAAGGTCCGCAAGACCATGAGGCAGGGCGAGGGCGACTTCGGCTGGCAGGAGGAGGGCGGCGCCGAGGAAAAGGGCCTGGCCCTTATCAAGCAGCACGACCCCGCCTTCCACGGCAAGCTGCTCAAGCTGCGCGAATCGGCCCCGGCCAAGTACAAGGTGGCCATGCGCATGGCCGGCAAGACGCTCATGATGGCGAAGATGGAGCAGGACCCGGTCCTGGAGAAGAACGCCGTACGCATGCTGGCGCTCGAATACGAGACCCGCGAGCTGGGACTGTCCTACGAGAAGGCCAAGGATTCCGAGAAGGCGAAGATCAAGGCCGACCTGAAGAAAGGCCTCTCCGAGCTTTTCGACCTGCGCCTCGGCAACCAGGAGGTCCGCGTCAAGCGGATGGAGAAAGACCTGGCCCGGCTCAAGGCCCAGATAGAGAAGCGCAAGTCCTCCAAGGCCAAGCTCGTCGACGGCCGCCTGGAGCAGATAACCGGCGAAGCCATGACCTGGTAAGCCCGTCCCGACGGACGATAAAAAAACCCCCGCGGCATCGCCGCGGGGGTTTTTTATTGGCCGCGCCCCGACCCGGTCGAAGGTCAGAGGAATATCATGACCAGCAAAGCGGCGAAATTGAGCGCGGAATGGACCGTTATTGCCGCGGAGAGGTTGCGCTCTTTTTCGTATACGAAAGCCAGGTATAGTCCGGCGACAAAAGACATCGCGAAGTTATTGACGTGGCCTATGGCGAAGATAAGAGCGGAGACGGCTGTCGCCGTTCTTATCGTGAACCTGGATTTGAGGGACTCGTACACGATGCCTCTAAAGAAAATTTCTTCCGAGGCCGGGGCCAGGAAGCAGAAGCCCGTGAAATACGCGAACATCCGCCATTTGGACTCTAGGACGGCCTGGGGAAAGGGTGTCGCTCCTTCGCTTCCTTTTATGATATCCGCGACGGTCGTGCCGCTTATCCAGGCGGCCAGAAAGACCAGGGACACCAGAACTACGACCAGTAGCGCCATGAACGCGAAATAGAAAGCGGAATATCTGGCGCCGGACTTAACCCCCGGGTTTAAAGGGGTCTTCAGCAGGAATTTAAGGCTGTGCGCGTTAATATAACCGCGACGCCAGAGCAGGTGCGCGGAAAAAAACAGCATGACCAGGCTCTGCGCGACAAAAAAGACCTCGTCGCGGCCGGCAAAGCCGGGGACCAGCCTGTCCGCCGTCCGGCCGAGGATGAGCAATAAGACGAGGGTGCTGACAGCTATCAGCACCCCCGTCTTTATCGCGTCAGATATCCTTATTCCTTTCCAGACCATTACATCCTGTACCGCCCGGGGTCAGATCCCGGAGCGCTGATGATGTTGCGGCCCCGTCTGGGGCGGCAGCGCGTTCCCGGAGGAGGCCGGCGTGTCACAGACATATTCCCGTTCCGTGACGTATTTCGCCACCCATTTTACACCATCGTATACCATGCCGGCAAAGACGGTTCGGGTTATCCACTTGCATCCTTCGAGTATGACCGCCCCCGCGTTCTTCTGGCCGTAAGGACCGGCCAGCCTGGCCGCGTCGACTCAAAAAGAAACCCCGCGGGCCTGTGCCGGCGGGGTTTCTTTTTGATGCCGTTGCCGGTTTACTTGACCAGTTTGGCCGCGTCGACCATGCCGGCGCCCTGGTAGGCTTCGTTGACGGCCGGGAGCAGCGTGGCCGCGCCCTTGAGGGCCGCGCGCACGGCTTCCGCGCCGTTATTGCCGGCCTGCACCGCCAGCGCCGCCAGGCCCGCCGCGTGGGGGCTGGCCATGGAGGTGCCGGACATGCTGGTGTAGCCGCCGCCCTTCTTGGTCGAGTAGACGCTCACGCCGGGGGCGATCACGGACAGTTCCGGGCCCTTGGACGAGAAGTAGGCCAGCTTGTCGGAGGAGTCCGAGGCGGAGACCGCGATGGCCTCCGGGTACCGGGCCGGGAAGTTGACCGCGCCCGAGTCGTTGCCCGCGGCGCAGTCTATGGCGATGCCGGCCTTGTGGGCCTCGGTCATCGCGGCCGTCAGGGCCGCGGTGCCGCTGCGGCCGCCCAGGCTCATATTGATGACCTGCATCTTGTTCTCGACGGCCCATTCGATGCCGGCGACGATCCAGGAGTACTGGCCGGAGCCGTTCTTGTC
>DNQL01000168.1 GCA_003500765.1 Elusimicrobiota bacterium
GGGGACCCCGCGCCGCGCGGCGTGGTGCGGCTGGCCACCACCACCAGCGTGCGCGATACCGGCCTGCTGGACGTCCTTACGGAGGAATTCCAGCGGGACGGGCGGTATCAGGTACAGGCGATAGCGGTCGGCTCCGGGCAGGCCATGCAACTGGGCCGCACCGGCGAGGCGGACCTGCTCTGGGTGCACAGCCCCGACGCCGAGGAGAAGTTCGTGGCGGAGGGGTTCGGCACGGACCGCGTCACCTTCCTTTACAACGATTTCGTCCTGCTGGGGCCCGCCGCGGACCCGGCCGGGGTTAAAGAAGCGCGGAACGCCGCGGAGGCGCTGGGGAAGATAGCCGCGGCCGGCGCGGTCTTCGTTTCGCGCGCCGACCAGAGCGGCACGCACGCGAAAGAACTGAAACTATGGGGAGCCGCCGGGACTAAGCCGTCCTGGCCCGGCTACCTGGAGGCGGGCCAGGGCCAGGCGGGCACGCTCTCCATCGCTAACGAGAAAAAAGCCTATGTCCTCTCGGACCGCTCCACCTGGCTGTCCATGCGCGGGAACCTGTCGCTGGCCGTCGTCCATGAAGGCGACCCCGCCCTGCTCAACCGCTACAGCCTCATACTGGTGAACCCGGAGAAATTCCCCGGGGTCAACGTCGCCGGGGCCCGGGCCTTCTATTCCTTCGTCCTCTCCGAACGCTCCCGCGCCATCATAGAGAAGTTCGGCTCCGACAAATACAACGAGCCCCTCTTCCACTGGGACCTGCCGTCTAAATAAACAGGGTTCCGTGGGAGAGAGCCGGTTCTGCCGCGGGAAGACTGCTTCGGGTTTAGCCCGGATCAGTCTTCCCGGCGATAGGCGCGGTCATCTCCCATCCCGCGAATAAATACGTATAACGGCGCGTAGAAATACGGATACCGCCGGGACCGGTGAAAGGGTATATTAAGAGAGAGGGTCCCCGGGGGGCAATCATGACGGAACACAGGATAAGCGGCACGGAATCCGGCGGCCCGGCTGATGGCGATAGCGGCTGCCCGCGCGCGGACGACGCTTTGCGCGTTTCCGAGACGCGCTACCGCAGGCTTTTCGAGGCCGCGCAGGACGGTATACTCATCCTCGACGCCGATACCGGCTCCATAGCGGACGCGAATCCTTTTATTCTTAAACTCCTCGGTCTTTCACTTGAAGAGCTGGCCGGAAAAAAACTCTGGGAGATAGGAGCATTTAAAGACATTTTCGCCAATAAAGAAAAGTTCAGGGAACTCCAGGCGTCCGGTTATGTCCGTTACGAGGACCTTCCGCTTGTGGCCTCGGACGGGCGGACGCTCATCGTGGAGTTCATCAGCAATGTCTACCTGGTGGACAAGCGGGAGGTGATACAATGCAATATCCGCGACAACACCGACTTGGTGCGGTCGCAGGCCGAACTGACGGAATCGAAGACCATTTTTGAAATGGTGGTGGAGAACGTTCCCCTCACTATTTTCCTCAAAGAGGCCAAAGACCTGCGTTTCGTCCTTTTCAACCGCGCCGGGGAGGAGCTCCTGGGCTATGACCGCAAGGTGCTGTTGGGCAGGAACGACATGGATATTTTTACTCCCGAACAGGCGGCCTTCTTCACGGCCAAAGACAGGGAGGTCCTTGCCAGCGAATCCGGGTTCATCGATATTCCGGAAGAGCCTATACTGACCGCTAAAAAAGGGACCCGGGTGCTTCATACCCGGAAGGTCTGCGTCAAAGGGCCCGACGGCGTCACAAAATACCTCCTGGGCATGTCGGAAGACATTACCGACCGCCAGCGGGCGGAGGCGGAGCTGCGGGCGAGCGTCCAGGAATTGAACGCTATGGCCGAAGCCATGCCTCAGATAGTCTGGATAACCAGGGCGGATGGCTGGAATACCTATCTAAACAAACAATGGTCGGATTATACCGGCCTCACGCTTGAAGAAAGCCTGGGCCATGGCTGGAACAAGCCTTTCCATCCGGACGACCGGCAAAGGTCCTGGGACGCCTGGCAGAAGGCCGTTTCGGGGAATGGCGTCTATTCTATAGAAGCGCGTTTGCGCCGTGCCGACGGCGTTTACCATTGGTGGCTGGTGCGGGGCGTGCCCGCGTTCGACGAGGCCGGCCGGGTCCTGAAATGGTACGGCACCTGTACGGATATCCACGATCTGAAAATAGCCGAAGAGGAGCGGGCGCGGATGCAGAGCCATCTGCTCCAGTCCCAGAAAATGGAGGCCGTCGGCGTGCTGGCCGGCGGGGTGGCCCATGATTTCAACAATATCCTCACCGCCATCAAGGCCTATGCCGGGTTCATATATAAAGGCCTGCTGCCGGCGGACCCCCTGCGCGGCGACGCGCAGGAGATACTCACGGCCGCCGACCGGGCGGCCGCGCTCACCATGCAGCTGCTGGCTTTCAGCAGGCGGCAGGTGCTGGCGCCGCAGGCCGCGGACCTGAACATGATAGTGTCCGGTATGACCAAAATGCTCAAGCGCCTGCTGCGCGAGGATATCGCGCTGGTCACCAGGCTGTCCGCTGCTCCCTGCACTATAATGGCGGACCCCGGCCAGGTAGAGCAGGTGATAATGAACCTGGCGGTTAACGCCCGCGACGCGATGCCCAGGGGCGGCACATTGAACCTGGAGACGGAGATAGTCGAGAGCCCGGAACTGGCCGGCGCGGGCCCTGAATTGCCGCGTGGTGCCGTAGTGTGCCTGCGTGTGCGGGACGACGGCCACGGCATGACGGAGGAAGTGAAACGGCATCTGTTCGAACCCTTCTTCACGACCAAGGAGCCGGGCAAGGGAACGGGGCTCGGCCTGTCCACCGTTTTCGGGATAGTCAAACAAAGCAAAGGCGTAGTCAGCGTCGAGAGCGAAGAGGGGAAGGGGGCTGCGTTCACCGTATGCCTGCCGTTCTTAAAGGCCGCGGCGGACCGGCCGGCCGCGGCCGGCCAGCCGGTCACAGTGAAAAGGGGCACTGAAACTATCCTCCTGGTCGAGGACGATGAAATGCTGCTCCGGCTGAGCGCGCGCGTTCTCAAAGAGGGAGGCTATACGGTCATACCGGCTTCCAGCGGGCAGACCGCGCTGGAGGCGATGGCACTGCGCGGCAAGCCCGTGGACCTGCTGCTCACCGACGTTATCATGCCCGGGATGAGCGGACGCGACCTGGCCCGCGAGCTCGTGCGCCGCGAATTGGCGGGCAGGATTCTTTACATGTCGGGGTATACCGATGAGGCCATATTTAAACACGGCGTGCTTGAGCCGGGCATAGCGCTTATACACAAGCCCTTCTCCGCGGAAATGCTTAACGCCAGTATCCGGGGTGTGCTCGACGGCCCCGCCGACCAGGCCAGGGCTTAACGCGCCTCAGCGCCGCTCGCCAGGCGGGAAGGGCCCCGGGGCCTTTCCCGCCTTTCTATTGGGCCCTTATAATTCTAAAATAGTAGTTCTTCCATGGAATTCATAATAGAAGGCTTCAGGAAGGCCGTAGGGCTGATACTCAGCGGGAACCCGGAGATATTCTCCATCGCCCGGCTGTCGCTGACGGTATCCGTGCTGGCCACGCTGATAGCCGTCGCGGCCGGCGTGCCGCTGGGCGCCTGGATAGCCGTCAAAAGATTCCCGCTCAAGAAACTGCTGATAGCGCTGGTCAATACCGGCATGGGCCTGCCGCCGGTGGTGGCGGGGCTGGTCGTCATGCTTTTCCTGGCGCGCAGCGGCCCGCTTGGCTTCCTCAACTGGCTCTACACGCCCAAGGGCATGATACTGGCGCAGGTCGTCATCGCCCTGCCGATAATCACCGCGCTGACCATCTCGGCCATGCAGGGCGTGGACCGGCGCTTCTACCGGCAGGTGCTGGCCCTGGGCGCCACCGAATGGCAGGCGATAATCATCTGCCTGAAAGAACTGAGGCTGACCATGGTCGCCGCCGTCATAGCCGGCTTCGGCCGGCTGGTGGCCGAGGTCGGGGCTGTCATGATAGTGGGCGGCAATATCCGCCACCAGACCCGGATGCTGACAACGGCCACCGTCATGGAAACGCAGATGGGAAATTTCGACATGGCCATAGCCATAGGGCTGGTCCTGCTCGCCCTGGGCTTCGCCGTGAACCTGGCGCTGACCCTGATACAGCAGAATAAGGTGATCGCCCGATGATACGCCTGCGCGGGCTCAAGCTCTCCTATGATACCGGGTTCAGCCTGGAGGTGGACTCGCTGGACGTGCGCCGCGGCGAGATCTTCGCCGTGATAGGCCCCAACGGCGCCGGCAAGACCACGCTGCT
>DNQL01000062.1 GCA_003500765.1 Elusimicrobiota bacterium
GCGCGGAAGGACCCGCCCCCGGCTCCGGTTCCCCGGGGCGGCGCGTCCTGCTGGCCTGCGACGACGACGAGCTCGCCCGCAGGTGCATAGCCCTGGAGTTCCGCCGGCTCGAGAACGAAGGGGCCGAGGCGCGGGTCTTCGCCCGGGCGAAGGACCTGCTCGAATACCTGCGCGGAGACTCGAAGCGGGACCCGCCGGCGGGCTACTATATTTTCACGGACCAGCACATGGAAGGGATGAGCGGCCTTGAACTGGCGGCGGCCGTAAAAGAACTGGGGCTGCCGGACTGCAAAGTATTCATGGTCTCCAACGAGCCCGCGTCGGAGTTCGCCGCGCGGGCACTGGAAGCCGGGGCCGACGCTTATTTCGAAGGGCCGCTGGACTCCGCCGTCATCGGGAAGGCCCTGGGATGAGGCCGCGGCAGCCGCGGAAAAGCGGGCGAATTTGGATTGCGGGCCGCTAATGTGATATTTTGTATGGACAAAATGAAACTTAAAAGACTGTTCCTGATCCCGGCGCTGGCCCTGGCGGGCTGCGCCTCCTTCCAGTCCGGCGACGTGCGGGTGGACCGCGGCGGCCTGCGCGAGATGCTCGGAGACAAGGACATCGCCCCTTTCTCGGCGGTCAGGCTCACCTGGACCAATTATCCCTATTTCAACCCCGCCGATCTCATCGGCCGGGGCACCGTCGAGGGAACGCCCCCGCCAAAACCCGTGCCGGTTACACGTGAAGATTTCTTCGAACTGAGGAGAAAAGCGGAAACCGTCATGGCCGAGGCCGGGCTCTACGACCGCGCCAGGGGAAAGGGCACACTTTATCTCGACCTGACCACTTACGGCCGCTGGACCTACCGGGACATCTTCAACTCTTTCCTGGTGGAAACCCCCTGGATAATGATCTTCCCCCGTTCGCTGCGGGCCAACTACAGGCTGGTGGCGACTTCCGACAGGGACAAGCGAATCCTGGCGGAGGAGTTCGCGACCCATAAGACCGTCTTCCACGCGCTGATCTTCCCGCTCTATCCTTTCGCCAGCCCCGGCGCCAGGGCCAGGGCCCTGCACCGCAACCTGCTCTGGAAGACGGCCACGGACATATACGCAGCCCTCAAGAACCCGGCCGCCGAAGAGGCGGAAGAACCCGCCGACGCGGAAGAGCCGGGGACGCCCGTGCCCCAGGCAACCGAAGAGATAGAGCACGCCCCGGTAGTCTATCCCGAACCCGGCAGCACGGAAAAACTGCCGGGGACCCCTCTTCAATAAGCCCCCGAAAGTACCGGCGCAAAAAAAAGGGCGGCCCAGCGGGGCCGCCCTTCTCATTTATCCGCGGGGCTTATTTTTCGTCGGAAGGTTTGGGCGCCGGCGCGGCTCCGGCAGCCCCGGCCGCCTCGGCGGGAAGCATCTCCAGAGCCTCCCTGGCGTCGGGCAGGTAAACGCTCTCCGGGTTGTCCTTTATGAACTTGTCCAGCGCGGCGCGGCCGGCGGAGTTGTCGCCGTTGACCACCAGCTCCACCGCGTCGCCTAAAGCCTTTCGCTCGGCCTCCGACTTCTTCAGGGCCTGCTCCGAGACGCCGCCTTTCCAGTAAAGCTCGGAAGCGTCGCGGCCGGTCTTGCTGCCGCGCACGGCGGCGACGGCGCTCACCCGGGTCTTGGACTCGAACTTTCGCTGCACCTTGGAGCGGAGCCCCTTGTAGAAGTTGTCGTACCAGGACTGCCAGCCCCCCTTGTCCTTCTGACCGGCCTGCGCCTGCTCGGGCTTCTTTTCGGCGGCGGCCGTCGAGGCCTTATCCTCGGCCGCGGCGTAGCCGGCGCAGAACGGCAGCAGCGCCGCCATCATCATTAATTTCTTCATATCTCCTCCCCTTGAACTTCCTTATTTAAGCAGCTGCGCCCCGACTGCCTTGGCCTCGGGGTCTATCTTGACTGCGCGCTCCACGTATATCTTCGCGTCGTCCTTCTTGCCCGCCTTGAGCGCGGCGCGCGCCTGGTTGAGCCAGACGTCCGCGTCGTAAGGGTCGGCCTTGGAGGCCTTATGGTAATACTCCGACGCCTGGGCCGCGTCGCCCGCCTTGAAAGCCAGGTTGCCGAGGTTGTTGAGGGCGGCGGCGTGGGCGGGGTCTTTTTCGAGCAGTTTCCCGAAGGCCTTGGCGGCCTCTCCGTCCGCCCCGTGCTGCGCGTGGAGCAGGCCGAGGTTTACCAGCGCGTCCTCGTTGGCGGGCTCGTGCATGAGTATGTTGCCGTAGTACTTCCGCATGTGCTCATAGCGGGAGTTGAGCAGCGCCTCGAGGGCCTTCTTCACGCGGGGGGACAGTTTCTCTCCTCCCTCGTATTTGGCCTCTACTTCCGGCAGTGTGACGGGCTCAAAGTCGCCCCAGGCCGCGCGCACATCCGCGACCTTGACCTGGTCCTTCATCTTCCTGTACATGTCGGCGGCCGTCGCGACGGCGTCGTAGAAGTCCTTACCCACCATCGTGGTCTCGAGGGGTATCCACCAGGCGTCGTTGTGGCGCACCAGCATATCCTCGGGCAGGCCGACCTCGCGGGCGTCCGAGGATTTGGCCTCGAACATGACGGCGATATGGGCCGGGTAATCCAGGAGCGCGGCCCTCAGGCCGGCGGCCTCGAAGACGGAGGCGAAGAGCGCGGTCAGGTCGTCGCAGTCGCCGCTGCGTATCTTGAGCGTGGTGCGCGGGAACTGTACCGTGTCGAGAACGTGTTCCTCGGCGCCGCTTTTGGCCGTGGCATAGGGATTGACCGGGTCGGCCAGGTACGCTATGCCTTCCTCGCCCAGCGCCTCCCAGGCGAAAAGGGCCTTGACCAGGTTCTCGTCCACCAGAGCCGCCTCTTTCTCCAGCTTGCCGGTCTCTACCAGCGCGTAGCGGCTGAAGGCGAAGACCGGGGTATCCTTGGCCGTTATGAAAGTGGCCAGCCGCTCCGGCTGGTCCCAGACTATCGCGTTCTTGGAGAGCACTTTTATGGGCCGGTTCAGCGTCACCGTCTTCTCCTGGCCGTCGGCGTAATAGGTCACCGAAAGCTGCGACTGTATCGGGGTATCCTCGGTTATGCTCAGCACGCGGTTGTTTAGCGTCGCCATCAGTTCGACTTCCCGGACCTCGTTGGGGCCTATCGACTCCAGTATGGAATCGTACGGGAAGTCCATGTAGTCCTTGAGGTTGAAGGAGATCTTGACGTTGCTGAAAGACTTGTCGGTATTGTTGCGCACCTTGATGCTGCCTATCGGCTTGTTGAGGTAGCGCTTATAGTTGGCCGAGAAGATGTAGTTCAGCTCGCCCGGCTCTATCTCCACGGGCGAGACGTTGCGCGGGTCGCGGACCGGCGCGGCGGGCCTGGCCGCCT
>DNQL01000024.1 GCA_003500765.1 Elusimicrobiota bacterium
GTCATGGCCTGCCGCCAGACCGGCTGGGCTCTGCTCGCCAGCGCCAACCCCCAGGAGGCCATGGACATGGCCCTGATCGCGCAGGCCGCCACGCTCAAGACCCGCGTGCCTTTCCTGCACTTCTTCGACGGCTTCCGCACCAGCCACGAGCTGAACATGGTGGAGCCCCTCTCCCCCGAGGTCATGCGCGGCATGATCAGCGAGAAGCTCATCGCCGAGCACAAGGCCCGCGGCCTCAACCCCGAGCGCCCGCAGCTGCGCGGCACCGCCCAGAACCCCGACGTGTTCTTCCAGGGCCGCGAAGCCGGCAACAAGTTCTACGCCGCCGTGCCCACCATGGTGAAGGAAGCCATGGGCCAGTTCGAGAAGCTGACCGGCCGCAAGTACGGTCTGTTCGACTACGTGGGCGCGCCCGACGCGACCAAGGTCGTGGTGGTGATGGCCTCCGGCGCCGACGTGCTGGAAGATACCGTCAACTACCTCGTCTCCAAGGGCGAGAAAGTGGGCGTGCTGAAAGTGCGCCTGTACCGCCCCTACTCCGAGGCCGACTTCATCAAGGCCCTCCCGAAGAGCGTCAAGTCCATAGCCGTCCTCGACCGCACCAAGGAGCCCGGCTCCCTGGGCGAACCGTTATACCAGGACGTGGTCACCGTCTGTTCGACCGCCTATAAGGCCGGGGAGCTCAAGGAACTTCCCGCCATAGTCGGCGGCCGCTACGGCCTCGGTTCCAAGGAGTTCACCCCGGCCATGGCCAAAGCCGTGTTCGAGAACCTCTCCGCCGCCAAACCCCTGAACAGCTTCACCGTGGGTATCAACGACGACGTGACCAACCTGAGCCTCAAGTACGACGAGACTTTCTCCACCGAACCCGCGGACACCTTCCGCGCGCTGTTCTTCGGCCTGGGTTCCGACGGCACCATCGGCGCCAACAAGAACACCATCAAGATTATCAGCGAGGAGACCGGCCAGTTCGCGCAGGGCTACTTCGTCTACGACTCCAAGAAGGCCGGCTCGATGACCGCCAGCCACCTGCGCTTCGGCAAGTCCTACATCCGCGCGCCGTACCTGGTCTCCAAGGCCCGCTTCATCGGCTGCCACCAGTTCAGCTTCCTCGAGAAATACGAGATGCTCAACCGGGCCGAGGACGGCGGAATCTTCCTGCTCAACAGCCCGTTCCCGGCCGACCAGGTCTGGGACAAGCTGCCCGTGGAAGTGCAGTACGATATCGTAAAGAAGAACCTTAAGATGTACGTCATCGACGCCTCGAAGATCGCCAATGAGACCGGCATGGGCGCGCGCATCAACGTCATCATGCAGACCGCCTTCTTCGGCATCTCCGGCGTCCTGCCCAAGGACGAGGCTATAGCCGCCATTAAGGCCTCCATCAAGAAGACCTACTCCCGCAAGGGCGACGAGGTGGTCAACAAGAACTACGCCGCCGTGGACCAGACGCTGGCCGCCATACAGGAGGTCAAGGTCGGCAAGGCCGACAGCAAGATCAAGCGCACCTGCAACGTGGAAGGGTTCCCCAAATTCGTCCGCGAGACCCTCTGCGAGATGATCGCCTTCCGCGGCGACCAGCTGCCGGTGAGCGCGATGCCCGTGGACGGCACGTTCCCGACCGCGACCTCCCAGTACGAGAAGCGCAATATCGCGCTGGAGACGCCGGTATGGGAGAGCCACCTGTGCATACAGTGCGGCTTCTGCTCGCTGGTCTGCCCGCACGCCGCCATCCGCCTAAAGGCCTATGACGGCAAGGACCTCTCCGGCGCGCCGAAGACCTTCAAATCGGCCGACGCCAAGGCCCCGGCCCTCAAGGGCCTCAAGATGACCGTGCAGGTCGCGGTGGAAGACTGCACCGGCTGCGGCGCCTGCGTCTACAACTGCCCGGCCAAAGAGAAGAAGGACGGCGCGGAGACCGGCAGGAAGGCCATCAACCTGGCCGACCAGTTCCCGCTGCGCGAGACCGAGCGCGAGAACCTGAAGTTCTTCATGGGTCTCAAGGACGAAGGGTCCTCCAAGGTCAACCGCAACACCGTTCAGGGCAGCCAGCTGGTGCGCCCGCTGTTCGAGTTCTCCGGCGCCTGCGCCGGCTGCGGCGAGACGCCCTACGTCAAGCTGATGACCCAGCTCTACGGCGACCACCTGACCGTGGCCAACGCCACCGGCTGCTCGTCGATCTACGGCGGCAACCTGCCGACCACCCCCTACTGCACCCGCGAGGACGGCAGGGGCCCGGCCTGGAGCAATTCCCTGTTTGAGGACAACGCCGAGTTCGGCCTGGGCATGCGCCTGGCCTACGACAAGATGGGCGGCGAGGCCCGCGAGCTGCTGACCTCCATGAAGGAGGGCCCGCTCAAGGCGCAGGCCAAGCTCTGCGACGATATCCTCGGCGCGGGCCAGGAGGACTGGGTCGGCATAGAGCAGCAGCGCGGCCGCGTCGCGGACCTCAAGAAGGCCCTCGTCACCGTCGGCGGCGAGCAGGCGGCCCGCATGGGCACGCTGGCCGACTACCTCATCAAGAAGAGCGTCTGGATACTGGGCGGCGACGGTTGGGCCTATGACATAGGCTACGGCGGCCTGGACCATGTGCTGGCCAGCGGCCGCAAGGTCCGCGTGCTGGTGCTGGACACCGAGGTGTACTCCAACACCGGCGGCCAGATGTCCAAGGCCACCCCTCTGGGCGCCGTGGCGCAGTTCGCCGCGGGCGGCAAGCCGAACCCCAAGAAGGACCTGGGCATGATCTCGATGACCTACGGCAACATCTACGTCGCGCAGGTCGCCATGGGCGCGGACTATAACCAGACCGTGAAGGCCTTCGCCGAGGCCGAGGCCTACGACGGCCCGTCCATCATCATCGCCTACAGCCACTGCATAGCCCACGGCATCGACATGGGGTCCGGGATGAACGAGCAGAAGAAGGCGGTGCAGTCGGGCCGCTGGCCGCTGTTCCGCTACAACCCGGCGCTCAGGGCCCAGGGCAAGAACCCGCTGACGATAGACAGCAAGCCGCCCACGATCTCCGTGGCCGACTTCATGAACGGAGAGAACCGCTTCCGCACGCTGCAGAAGACGAACCCGGAAGTGGCCGCGCGCCTGGCCAAGCTGGCCGAGGCGGAGTACGCGTGGAGGCTCAGCGTCTATCAGCAAATAGCCGCGATGTCCTGCGATACCGGCAAGAAAGAGGAGAAGGTCGGCGCCGCCGCCTGATCCCCTACAGCCAAAAAAGAAAAACCCGGGCCCCGCGCCCGGGTTTTTCTTTATCCGGGGCTTCATTGACGGATATCAGCCTCTTCTGGGCCCTTTGGCCCATAAAAGTCTTAGGCCATCAGCCCGCCGGGCATGGGTCCGGGGACACTTATGGTTTTTCGGGATTAGGACTATAATTTATACGCAGGATGACAGGAAGGACGAAGGAAACATGACCATGAAAAAAATCGCTTCGACGCTTATAACCGCCGCCGCCTTCTTCTCGTTTTCCGCCGCCGCCTTCGCGCAGGTGCCGGCCGTTTACTCCGAGTTCTCTGATTTCGAGACCAAGGCCGCCGAGCGGAACCCGGATTATTATACCATCAACCCCGCCTCCGTCCGCCTTGTCCGCATATCGGAAGGCGAGGACGCCAAGCTCCTGGAAGAGCAGCGCAAGGCTGCCCCGCGGAACGAAGCCGGCGAGAGCCTGGTCCTTATAGAGAAGATAATTAATATAGCCGAAAAGATCTGGGCCATAATCGAGAAGAACGCCCCGGTCGTAAATATAAATACCCAGTATGCCACGGCCGTGCCGGACGGCATAACGACCTGGACCCAGTTGCAGAGCTGGAGCCGCCCCCGGACTTATACCTACGGCTTCTACGCCGAGAACCTCTACGGCATCACCGTGCTCGACGTCCAGTACAAAGTGGCCTACACTTACGGCGGCAACTATGACGGAAAAGGCAAATATCTCACCGGCGTGACCGTCATCCCCGAGAAGGTGGACCTGGCCTGGGGCTACAAGTTCAGCATGAAGGCCCAGGTGCCGGACAGCACCGTGGTCAACGTCGGCACTCACGCGGACCCCAAGGCCGCGATGCAGCTCAAGCTCAACTGGACCATCTCCACGGCCATAAAGTCCTCGGACGGCACCAGTGTCTACTACATAGAGGGCGACGGAGCCTTCGCCGAGATAGCCAGCCCCTGGAAGGCGGCAGACGCCAGGTTCGACGACATGGACGTAACCGGCTATCAGGCCGCGGCCCCGCTGGCCGCGGACGACAGGATCTTCGAGTAAGGCAAGTAATAAAAGGAAGGAGGAAGAAATGAATAACGTGACAAAGACGGCATTCGCCCTCATAGCGGGCGCGCTGTTCGCCGGGAACGCCTCGGCCAACGGCTTCGACGCGAAGTACTTCGAAGTGGACGAAAGTTCCATCATGATCGAGGAGATCGCGATGGACAAGGGCGGTACGATACAGATACCGCTGAGCACCGGCACGGTCGCCGGCCCGGTCAAGCCCGGCCTGCCGACGCCGCC
>DNQL01000191.1 GCA_003500765.1 Elusimicrobiota bacterium
GCCCGCGCCCTGGGCATGGGCGGCGCCTTCTTCGCGGTGGCCGACGACGCCAGCGCCTCCTACTGGAACCCCGCGGCCCTGACCCTGCTGGAGCGCAAAGAGTTCTCCGCCATGCAGGCCACCCTGTTCGAGGACACCACCCTCAACTTCTTCACCTACGCGCACCCCACCACCTCCAAGGGCACCTGGGCCATCAGCATGACCCAGCTGCAGTCCACGGGCTTCGAGAAGATCGGCATAACGGTCAACCCCAACACCCAGGAGGTCGTGGACATACAGACCCTGGGCACCTTCGACAGCATGGAGCGCGCCCTGGCCTTCTCCTGGGGCCGCGACGTCTCCGAGAGCCTGGCCTTCGGCTTCATGGCCAAGAACATCTCCCGCGCCCTGGACGACTCCACCGACAGCTTCAACGCCATCGACGTGACCATGCTGCACAAGTTCTCCAAGATGTACCGCCTCTCCGTGGGCGTCCAGAACGTCTTCTCCATGGCCTCGGGCGACACCGACGACAAGCTGCCGCTGACCTTCAAGGTCGGCCAGGCTCTGAGCCTTTTCAAAGGCAGCCTGGTCTTCGGCCTGGACTTCACCAAGGCCCAGGAAGCCGACATGAACTGGCGCTTCGGCGGCGAGTACTGGCTGATGTACTGGGCCGGCCTGCGCTTCGGCGTCATGGGCGCCCCCGCCATCCAGGAGGCCGACTTCGGCATCGGCCTCAAGTACAAGAACTTCGGCTTCGACGTCGCGCAGGGCGTGCACGCGCTGGGCAGCACCACCCGCTTCTCCATCTCGATGAAGATGGGCCAGTCGAACAAGGCCAAGCACACCCGCGAGGTGCGCCAGATCGTCAACCAGGCCCTGCAGTACTTCAAGGCCGGCTACTTCACCCGCGCCCAGGAGAAGCTGCGCGCCGCCATGGACGCCGACCCCGGCAATCCCGAGATCCGCCGCATGCTCAACCGCCTGCAGGCCGCCATCGACTTCGTGCCCGACGCCACCGGCGGCGACGAGGTGCCCACGCTGACCCGCCGCGGCGTCATCGCCTACGTGGACGGCAAGGACCTGCGCAACTCGGTCAACATACTGCGCCACGCCTTCAACAAGGAGCCCCGCAACGACCGCCTCCTCTCGCTGCTGAACATGGTGGAGAAGGAAGCCGGCGTCAGCGAGCTGACCCGCAAGCCCGAGGGTCCGGAGATCTTCACCTACATCGACCAGCGCACCTACGACGCCCGCCAGGCCATCTACGAGGGCAAGTACGACCTGGCGATGAAGCGCGCGCAGGACATCCTGGAGCTCGAGCCCAACAACGAGACCGCGCTCGAGATCATGGGCAGCGCCTTCTTCCTGATGGACCAGAAGGACAAGGCCAAGATAATCTGGGAGAAGGTCCTGGAGATCAACCCCAACAACAGGATCGTGCGCCAGTTCATGAGCCAGCTGTGACGTATGGGGTCAGGTCTTTACTTTTGACCTTTGGGGGTTCAGGGGGGGCTCCCGGGTCAAAAGTAAAGACCTGACCCCCTTTTATGGAATACTCTGTGAATATTTATGAAACAACCCCGTAATACGCGAAAGATAAGATAAATACGCATATATATGACGAATCTCCGCGCCATCCTTCTTCCGGCCGCCCTGCTGGCCTTCTCCGTACTGCCGTCCCGCGGACAGGAGAAGCCCGACGCCACCGACGTGGGGACGGGGATGTCCGTCATAGAGAAGCAGGATTCGCTGCGGCGCGAGACCGAGACCAAGATCAAGAAAGAGATACTCGACCCGATATTCGGGGAGGGCAAGTCCTTCGTTTTCGCGGACGTGGAGCTGGAGATCATCGCCCGCAAGGCCGACCAGAGCCGCGAGGGCGTCGGCGTGATGCAGAAGTACAAGGAGAAGGGCGGGCAGGACGGCGAGCAGCAGCAGTCGGAGTTCCTGCTGCCCGGCATCCCCAAGCCCAAGTCCATCATGGGCGGCAAAAGCGGCCCTCCGGCGGCCGCCACCGGCCAGCAGGCGCAGCAGTCCAAGGGCGTGCAGGAGACCCGCTACGGCGCCGAGACCGCGATAAACCGCTTCCAGGTCACGGTCATACACGACGAGACCCTGGCGCCCGAGCCGGTGGCCCTGGCCCGTGAGCGGGTGGACGATTTCCTGCTGCCCTACAAGATAAAGGGGCAGGACGCCCCGACCGTGGTTTTCAAGCCTACCCGGTTCAAAAGCTATAATTACCTCGACGACCTCAAGCGGCCCTCCGTATACCTGCCGCTGCTCTACGCGCTGCTGTTCCTGCTCCTGCTGATGTTCCTTTTCGGGCCGCTCTGGGGCTTCTTCCGCAAGTATATCAAGGCCCTGATGGCCAAGCCCGGCGCCGAGGTCAATATCGAGGACAAGCGCGAGGAGGGCGGCGGCTCGGGCGACGAGGCGGGCAAGCAGGAGACCGAGGGCCACCAGAGCATCGACATGAACTTCCTTCAGAAGGAGGAGGAGAAGAAGGAAGACGAGGACGATCTTATGAAGAAATTCGAGCCGTTCACCTACGTAAACGAGGAGAACCTCAAGCGCCTCATCTACCTCTTCCTTATGCGCAAGGAGGAGCCCTGGGTCATCGCCACCGTGCTCAGCTACATGAAGCCCGACCTGTCCCGCCAGGCCCTGTCCATGCTGCCCATCGAGGTGCAGTCCAAGGTGGCGCTGGAGGCGCTTACCGTGCGCCAGGCCACCCGCGAGCAGATAGAGGCCATAGATAAGGATATAAAGGAGAACATCGATTTCGTCATGGGCGGCATAGAGCGCCTCTCCAGGATGCTGGAGGACGCCGACCCTGCCACGCGCAAGAACATCATAGAGTACCTCAAGACGCAGAAGCCCGACATCTACGAGAAGGTCAAGCGCGTAGTAATGAGTTTCGACGACATCGCGGCCTACTCGGACAGGGACCTGCAGACCATCATCCGCACGCTCTCCAACGAGGTCATCGCCCGCGCCGTGGCCAAGGCCCCGCCGCAGATAGTCGAGAAGTTCTTCGCCAATATGTCGCAGGGCGCCGTCAGCGCCATCAAGGAGATCATCGACTACTCGGGCGAACTGTCCCCCGTGCAGGTAGACGAGGCGCAGGGTAAGGTGATCGACGCGGTCAAGACGCTCGAGACCGAGGGCAAGATAACGGCCCGCAACCAGCAGTCGCAGGAGGTCTATATAGTCGACAGCGTGGACATGACCTCCGCCTCCGACCGCAAGCGCAAGTTCGACAGCCTCTCCTCCGGCAGCCCCGGTGGGGCGGTGCCCGGCGCGGCCGCGCCGGTATCGCCGGAAGCCCAGCAGTACATCACCGCCGGCGCCGACCTCTATAACCAGGGTCGGGCCGAAGAGTCGCTGCAGTACCTGGAATACGCCGCTTCCCTGGCTCCCGGCTCCGCCGAAGTACAGCAGTACCTGGGCGCCGCCTATTACGCGCTGGGCCGCGTGGACGAATCGGTGGCCGCCTATGAGAAATACGCCTCGCTCAGCGGGGATCCGGCCGCGTCGGAATGGCTGGCCTCGTTCAAGCAGCAGGTGGGCAGGTAGGGGGGAGAACCCCCAATAACAGGGAATTAACAATTATTTAACTAAAAGGAAACTGGCTGAAAGTAGAATATAGAGGCGCGAAAACGATTTTCAGCCGAATTCCTATGGACGACAAGAACGAGAAAGACCCCAAGAAGCCGCTCCCTCCCCCGTTCCCCCCGGGGATGAAGCAGCCGGCCCCGCCGGCGCGCCCGGGCGCGGGACCGTCAACGAGGAGTTCGAGACCGCCAAAGAGGAACTGCAGTCGGCCAACGAAGAGCTGGTCG
>DNQL01000044.1:0-235 GCA_003500765.1 Elusimicrobiota bacterium
GCGGGCGCGCCTTCGGCCGGGCGGCCGCCGCGGCTTTCGCGCGGCCCTATAACAGGGTTGGATTTCATCGACAATGCTATGCGCTTGCGGGCGATGTCCACGTCCAGCACGGTGACGTTAACGCGCTGGCCCACCTTGACCACCGACGCGGCGTCGTTTATGAAGCGGTCGGCCAGCTCGCTGATATGGACCAGGCCGTCCTGGTGCACTCCGATATCGACGAATGCGCCGAAAG
>DNQL01000044.1:308-4457 GCA_003500765.1 Elusimicrobiota bacterium
CGGGGGTCGCGGCCGGGCTTGGCCAGCTCCGCCAGTATGTCCCGCAGCGTCGGTTCGCCCACGCCGTCGGATATATAACTCTTTATGTCTATCTTCGCGCGCAGCGAGGCGTCGGCCACCAGGTCCTGCACCCGGCAGCCCAGGTCCTTGGCCATCTGCTCGACTATCGCGTAGCGCTCCGGGTGCACGGCGCTGGAGTCCAGCGGGTTCTTGCCCTCGCGTATGCGCAGGAAGCCGGCGGCCTGCTCGAAGGCCTTGGGCCCGAGGCGCGGGACCTTCTTGAGCGCCGCGCGGCTGGCGAAGCCCCCGTTCTCGTTGCGGTATTCGACGATATTCCTGGCCAGCGCGGCGTTGAGGCCGGACACATAAGAGAGCAGCTCGCGGCTGGCGGTATTGACCTCCACGCCCACATTGTTGACGCAACTCTCCACCACGCCGTCCAGGCTTTTCTTAAGTCCGTTCTGGTCCACGTCGTGCTGGTACTGTCCCACGCCTATGCTCTTGGGATCGATCTTGACGAGTTCCGCCAGCGGGTCCATCAACCGGCGGCCGATGGATACCGCGCCGCGCACGGTGACGTCCTTGTCGGGGAATTCGGCGCGGGCGACCTCGGAAGCGGAATAGACGGAGGCGCCGCTCTCGTTGACCATCACTATTATGACGCCGTCCAGCTTCAGCCCCCGGACGAACTCCTCGGTCTCGCGGCCGGCGGTGCCGTTGCCTATCGCGACGACCTCGCTCTTGAAATGGGCGGCCAGCTTTTTGACCTTCTCCGCGGCGCCCGCGGCGGCGCCGTCGCCGCTGTGCGGGTAGATCACGTCGTCGTGCACCAGCTTGCCGTTGCGGTCCAGGCAGACCAGCTTGCAGCCGGTGCGGAAGCCGGGGTCCAGCGCCAGCACGTTCTTATGTCCCAGCGGCGAGGCCATCAGTATCTCGCGCAGGTTGCGCGCGAAGACCTCTATGGCCTGCGCGTCGGCGCGCTTCTTGGTCTCCAGACGCGCCTCTCCCTCCATAGAGAACACCAGCAGCCGGTCGAAGGAATCCGTAACGGCCTCCTTCACCTGCAGGCCGCAGGCCGAGCCGTTCTTCACGAACAGCGGCTCCAGCAGGCCCAGAGCTTCGTCGCGCTCCACTTCTATGCGCATGGACAGGAAGCCTTCGGCTTCGCCGCGGCGCATCGCCAGTATCCGGTGCGACGGAGCTTTGGCGGCCGGCTCCCGCCAGTCGAAATAATCCTTGAACTTGGCCCCCTCCTCCTCCTTGCCGGCCAGGACTTTGGAGTGGAAGAAACCCTTGTTGGCGAAAAGCTGGCGCAGCCGCGCCCGGGCCGTCTCGTCCTCGCTGACGCGCTCGGCTATTATGTCGCGCGCGCCGGCGAGAGCCTCGCCGGCGTCCTTCACGCCCTTCTCTTCGCTTATGTACGCCCCGGCCAGCTTGAAAGGGTCGTCGCCGTCCTGCTCGTAGATCTTGTCGGCCAGCGGCTCCAGGCCTTTCTCTTTGGCTATGGTGGCGCGGGTGCGGCGCTTGGGCCGGTAAGGGAGGTAGATGTCCTCGAGTTTGGACATCGTCTGCGCGGCCTCGACCTTCGCCTTGAGCTCGTCGGTCAGCAGGCCGCGCTCGGTCAGCGACTTGAGTATCGCCTCGCGCCGGGCGTCGAGTTCCTCCAGCTGCTCCAGCCGCTCCTTGATATTGCCCAGCTGCACCTCGTCCAGGCCGCCGGTGGCCTCCTTGCGGTAGCGGGAGATGAAAGGGATAGTGGCGTCCTCTTTGAAAAGCTTTATGGCCGCGGCCACGCCGGACGCGTTCAGGCTCAGTTCGCCGGAAATTTTGGGAACGTAAAGGTCGCTCATCGGCGCTACTTGACCTTGATGGTGCCGATGCCGCCGCCGACAAGCATCAGGAAGCCGAAAGAAGCGGCGCCGGCCGAGAAATGGCCGGTAACCGAACCCTCGGGGCTGAAATAGACGTAGAGTTCGTAACTGACCATGGCCAGGCCTATCAGGGCGGCCAGGGCGAGGGTGTATTTCAAAAAGCGGTTCTTTTTCTCCGGCGGGGCCGCTGGCGCAGGCGCGGGCCGCTCCACCTCCACGCTCTCGGCGCCGCCGGTAAGGCCCAGCAGCTTCTTGACCAGCGCCAGTTCGCGCGGATCCAGCCAGACGCCGCCGCAGCTCTCGCACTTGTCCACCAGCAGCATGGGGTTTACCAGCCCGCCGCGCGACATCCTGCTCTTGCAGCGCGGGCACGGCAGGCCTTCCGGCTTGGGCGAGAGCAGCTCGAAGCCCGCGGGAACTTCGCCCTGCGACTGCTTCAGCAGCGCTTCCAGCTCGCCTTTGTCGAACCAGATACCGTGACATCCCGGACAGACGTCCAGCGGTATATTTCCCAGCGCCTCGGTCTTCACCAGGGTCTCGGAATCACATTTGGGACAAGTTGTCATCGGGCTGCCCTCCTAAGGGAATGTCGGTTCACTTATACTACAAAAACAGCGGCGGCCAAAAGGCGGCTCATTTCAGTATGGGCAGGGAGATGGTCACCCTGGCGCCGCCGCCGGGCGCGTTCTCCGCCTTCGCCGAACCGCCGTGACGCTCGGCGTACTTGCGCGCGATAGAGAGGCCCAGCCCCACGCCGCGCGGCCTGGTCGTGAAGAAAGGTTCGAAGGCCTTCTCACCGTCGCCGCCCGGGAAGCCCGGGCCGCCGTCGGTGAAAGACAGGTGCGCCATATTATCGTCGTGCGAGCACTCGAGCGTAATGATGCCGCCTTCGGGCATGGCCTGCACCGCGTTGGCCATCACCAGCCGCAGCGCGTAGCGCATAGCCTCGATATCCACGTTCACCTTGGGGTCCTCGGGATCGTGGACGGCCTTTATGGTCACGCCGGGCGGCAGGGGATAGGCGCCGACGAGGTCGTCGATGCCCGCGTTCATCTTGGCGGGCGCCAGCTGCAGCTCGCGCTCGCGGGTGAAGGCCAGCATTTCCTCTATGACGTCGTTGGCGTGCTTGACCTCCCCCTCGATTATGCCGAGGTGCTTGGACACTTTCGGGTCCGGCTCGGCCCCGCCGGCCGACAGCTTGGTCTTGATGAAATACAGCGAATTAGAGATTATCGCCAGCGGGTTGCGCAGTTCGTGGCTGACCACGCTGGACATCTGCTTGAGCAGTCCGGGCTTCTCTTTCTTGTCGTTATCGGTCATATGCCGGATATTTTATACTTTTTAAACCGCCTGGTCTGCGGCCTTTCCGTTTTCCAGGCCCCGCGCCTATAAGGTAAACTTGACGTATGCGCTGGCTGAAACACCCGCTCGACCGCGACATCTTCCGCATAGCCGTGCCGGCTTTCCTGGGCTTCCTGGCCTTCATCCTCTTCGACGCCGTCAACATCTTCTGGATAGGCCGGCTGGGAACTTCGGCCATAGCCGGAGTGGCCTCGGCCGCCTTCCTTACCTGGGCCGTTTTCGCCGCCATGACCGCCACCACCGCCGGCGCCAACAGCCTGATAGCGCAGGCCTTCGGCGCGGGCAGGCGGGACGAGGCGCGCGCCGTGGCCAAAGAAGCGGCCTGGCTGAGCATGGGCGCCTGCCTGGTCTTCATGGCGCTGCTGCTGCCCTCCATAGGCGGCATCTTCCGGCTGATGGGACTGCAGCCCGAGACCGCGGCCTACGCGCGGCAGTACCTCACCGTCTTCGCCTGCGCCATGCCGCTCTACTACCTCTGCAACCTGGCCGCGGCCGTCTTCAACGCCTACGGCGACACCCGCACCAACGTGCTGATAATGTCCTCGTCGGTGGCGCTCAATATAGTCCTGGACCCGGTGCTGATCCTGGGCTGGGGCACCGGACGCCCCTTCGGCGCCGTAGGCGCGGCCTCCGCTTCGGCCATATGCACCGCCTGCGCCCTCGCCGTCCAGGTGGTCTTCCTGCGCAGGCGCGGTTACCTGGAGCCGCTGCGGGAAGTCCTGCGCGTACCGGCGGCCTTCACGCGCTCGCTGCGCATGCTGCAGATAGGCGTGCCGGCCGCCTCGGTCAACGTGGTCTGGTCGCTGGTCTATCCCGCGCTGACCTCCATCATCACCCGCTTCGGCGAGGCCCCGCTGGCGGGCCTCAGCGTCTGCTTCCGCCTCGAAGGCTTCCCTTACTTCCTGGGCATCGGCTT
>DNQL01000095.1 GCA_003500765.1 Elusimicrobiota bacterium
CGACAGGGCGGAGGCCGCCTTGCCGGCGCTCATACCCTTGAAGTCCCCGGGCGGCAGCGTGCCGCGCAGCAGCGGGCGGGCGGAGGCCGGCAGCCCCGCGGTCTTGAAGGCCTGCGCAAGTCCGCCGGAGGCGGCCACATTGAGCCAGGCCGACATATTGACGCCCTCGGAGAGTTTCATCGCGTCACTACCGGACCAGCCGACGAGTTTGGGCAGGTCGCCGGGCAGGTCGCGGGCCGTTACGGTCTGCGCGGGTGAGCCGGCCGGCTGCACCACGAACAGCGCCTTCTCGAGGGCTATGTCGTTGGCGACATGGCCCTGCGCGGCGGGGATGAAAGTGGCCGCGCCGAGGCGGTCGAAGAAGATGGCGGTATAGGCGCCGGAGGCTCCCGTTTTGGCGTGGGCTACCACGTCCACGGTGACTCCATTGAGTTTAGCCTCGGCCTCCACTGATTCTCCGTCGAGAGCTATTTTCTCCACGGCTACCGCATTTATGGCGGGCAGGCCCGCGAGCGGGTCGAATATATCTCCCAGCGTCAGGGCGTCGGCGGTTATGGTCACCACCGGCTTCGCGTCCCGGGTGCGGGTGAATTTGACGGCCTTGCCTTTGAGCCTGCCGGCCACTTCGACGGCGGCCTGCGAGACCGCGACTTTATCGAGCTGCAGGGCGTCGAAGGCTTTGAGCGCGCCGGCCTCGGGCACCATGTCGCTCATCGCCAGGCCCTCGCCGTTCGCGGTGAAAGTCCCGGCCGCGCCGGCGGCCTTGAAGACGGAGACCTTCTTGCCGTGTATCGCGCCCTCGACCGTTATGCCGGTCTTGTCTTCTTTGAAGTCGTAGAAGGCGAAGTTGTTGAGGAAAGGCACCGAAGCCGCCTCCGGCACGAAGTCGGAGAGCGTAAGCTTGTCGCCCCTGATCTCGAAAGACTCGTCGGTCTTCGAGGCGCTTACGCTTACGGCTTTTTCACCCAGCCTGCCGGAGACGGTTATCCCGGAGGGAGCGTAGAGCATGGAAAGGAAAGCGAACTTGTCGAGTTCGGGAACCTTGGCGGAGGCGGGCACCAGGTCGGAGAGCTTTATGGAGTCGCCGGTGAGGGTGACGGTGTCGGGCGCGAATACCCAGACCACCTTGACCGCCTTGCCGTTGACCGTGCCGTCTATCTCCAGCCGGTCGGGCCAGGAGAACAGCCCGTCGAAACTGAACCACTTAAGGAAAGGGATGTTCAGGGAGAGGGGGATGCAGGCCGGCAGGCTGAGGCCCGCGCCGGTCATGGCGACCTTGCCGTCCGAAGCCGCGGAGACCGCCACGGATTTACCGTCTATTTTGCCCGCTATGGCGAGTTCCGTCGCCGAGCGGCTCACTTTGTCCAGGGCGAAGGCGTTCACGCAGGCGACCTGGGCCGCGCCGGGGACGAAATCGGCGAGTTTCAGATCGTCGCCCGTCACGGAAAATTCCGGGGAATTCTGTTTTTTTACCACGGCGACGCTTTTGCCGTGGATCTTGCCGTCCGCCGCCATGCGGTCGGGCGACCAGGCGAAGCGGTCGAACATGAAATTATCCAGGTAGCCTATCGAGGCCGCCTCGGCTATGAAGTCCTTGAGCTTCAGGTCTTCGCCGGTGACCTCGAAAGCCCCTCCCGTCTTGGCCACTTCGATGGCGAGCTTTTTGCCTTCCACGTGTCCTTTGACCGTGACGCTCCCGGTGGAACTCTGCACGCTCTCGAGATCGAACTTCTCGAGGTAGGTCAGTTGCGCGGCCTGCGGCACGAAATCGGACAGCCGCATGGCCGAGCCGGATATCGTGTAGGTCTTCTTCGCGTTGTCCAGGTTCACCGACACGTTCTTGCCGTTGACCGTGCCGTCGACGCGCGTAACCCCGGGGGTCCAGGTCATGTCCAGGAAGGCGAATCTGTCCAGGTAGGGCGCGCCGGAGGCCTGAGGCACGAAATCGGACAGCTTGAGGCTCTCCCCTTTGACGGTCAGCTCATCGGCGCCGGTCTTGCGGGCGACGCTGACGGACTTGCCGCCCAGCTTGCCGGCCGCTTCCACGGAGTCGGCGGTATGGGTGAAGCTGTCGAAGGCGAACTTGTCCAGCGCCCCGATGCTCTTAGCCTCCGGGAAAAAGTCGGAGAGCTTCAGGTCCTGGCCGGTCACGGTGAAGATATTGCTGGCCGGATGATCGTCCACGGTGACGGCCTTGCCGTTCACCTTTCCGTAGACGTCTATGTCCGCGCCGGCCATGCGGACGCGGTCCAGGGCGAAATTATCGAGGAAGGCTATCTGCGAGGCTTCGGGCACGAAATCGGAGGCCTTGAGCCCGTCGCCGGTCACGGAGATCTCTCCCGCCTTGGCGCTGCGGTTCACGGAGATGGCCTTGCCCCGCAGCCTGCCGGAAATGGCGGTCCCGTCGGCGGACCAGGAGACGCTGTCGCACTCGAGCTCGCCGAGCAGGGGGACGGTCCCGGCTTCGGGCAGGAAATCGGCCGCCCTGAGGCCCTGGCCGGTCACGGTGGTCCTGCCGCCGGCCTCGGACTTTACCGTTATGTCCTTGCGGTTGAGCTGTCCGGTTACGGTCAGCGCGGCGGCGGTCTTCACGGCGGAGACGAAATCGAAGCGGTCCAGGGCGCGCAGGTCTTTCGCGGCGGGAACCAGGTCGGAAAGCTTGAGGTGGTCGCCGGTGACGGTCAGCGTAGCGGTCCCGGTGGAGCGGGAGACCGCGGCGTCCACACCGTTCACTCCGCCGTGTACCGTCAGCGTCCCGGGTGTCTGTTCCAGGCTGCGGAAGGCGAAATTATTCACGAAGGGCAGTCCGGCGGCTTCCGGCAGCAGGTCCTGCAGCCGCAGCGAGTCGCCGGTGACGGTGACCGCGCGGCCCGAGTCGGAGAACACGGCCGAGGCCTGCTTTCCTCCTATCCTGCCGGCGGCGGAGAGGGACTTGGGCGTATATTCCACGCTGTCCAGAGCGAAGCGCGCCAGCACCGGCACCGCGGCCGCGGCCGGGGCCACATCGGGCAGGGTCAGGCCCTCGGCGGTAAGCGTGAAAGAGCGGTCGGCCGTCTTAGCGGCGACCGAGGCTTTTTTCCCGTTAAGCGAGCCGGAGACGGTCATATCCTCGCCTTCGAGGTAGAACCGCGTGAAAGCGAAGCCGTCGAGCAGGCGTACGGCCGACACCTCTGGCACGAAGTCGGAGAGCAGCAGTTCCCTGCCGGTCACTTCCAGCGTTTTCCCGGCCGCGTCCGCCCTGGCAGCTACTTTTTTGCCGCCGACCCCGCCGCTTATACCGTACATTTCATCGGTCTTCGATAGGCTTTCGAAAGAGAACTGCTTGTAATAGGGAACATGGGCGGCCGCCGGGACTATCTCCTCCAGCTTTATGTCGCCGCCGGTCAGGACCCAGTCCAGCGCGGCGCCGGACATGGAGATCATCAGGCTCGGAATGGGGGCTTTGTTGTGGTTGGCCCAGTTGGGTATGAGCCGCGCGTGGACCCTGTAGGCGCCGTCTTCCTTATATATTACGGCGTCCAGCGTGGCCGCCCGGGCGCGCAGCGCGCCGATGGTCACCAGGTCGCCCTTGACGGGGCGGGTCCTGGCGCGCAGGCTGAGATAAGGGGCGTCCCCGGCGGGCTGCTGGTCGAAATACAGGTCGCCCTGCAGGTCGAACTCGAAGGCGCCCACGGTCAGTTTATTGTCGTAGGTGAGATGGTTGCCGCCGGCGAAAGAGGCCTTGTTCAGGCCGAGGGCGGAGAAAAGCGGGTCGGCGGCCAGGTTTTTGGAGAGGGCGTCCCACTGTTCCTTCCCGCCGGGCAGGTCCTTGACCGCCTTGACGCTTTCGTCGAACCTGGAAAGGGGGTCGGGAGCCTGCAAGGCGGCGGAAAGAGGATGGAAAGGGAACAGGACGGACGACAGTACCAGTACCGTGAAAAAACGCATGGGTCACCCCGGCGAGTAATTTTGGGAACTTAGGGAACAGGGCAATTATACAACATCGTCGGAGAGCGTGTCGGCGGGAAATAAAAAAGGCGCGGGATCCGCGCCTTTTTTATTTACCGGTCCGTGCCGGTTATTTCGGGGCGAAGACCGAGGCTTTGATCATCTCGTCCCAGCGGGTGTCGCGGGAGAGGGTCAGGTATTCGTACCTTTCCTTGTAGTTCATGTAGAAGTACGGGAAATGGATAGACATGCCCCAGGCCTCTTTCGACTTGTAGCCTTTGGCCTCGTTGCGGACGACCAGGCCTTCGGCCAGCGCGACTATGACCTCCCGGGCGGCTTCGCTGACGGCGGGGGTGGGGGCGTTCTCGTAGTACATCTTCATCAGCTGGTAGAGATCGCGCGCGTCGTCGTCCTCGAAGTTGCGCAGGCCGAACCGCTTCTGATTATAGAGCTTCAGGTCCTCCGGAGAGGCTTCGACCAGCCGGGCGAAGGCGTCGAGCCGGCGGGCCAGGTCGTCGGCGCGGTCCGGGCGGGCTATGGACATGGTCACCGACTGCTTCTTCTCGCCGTGATAATAGTCCACGAAAGAGTCCACCACGATGTCGGCCGCCGTCCTGGCATCGCCCGGGTTGGCGTCGAGGCGTTTGAGAAGGAGCTCGTAATTGTAGCCGGTGCCCGGCGTGGTCTCCTGCGAGCCGACCACATATTCGGCCGCGCCGCGCAGGTCGTATATCACCTCGAAGGTCTGCATCAGGCAGGCGTCGGAGGCGTAAACGTCCACGCCGCCGCCGGCCTTGATGGCCTGCGACAGTTCAGCCGGGGAGATATGGTTCTTCGAGACCTCGTCGTAGGAGATGCCCTTGTTCTGCGGCGGGGGTTTCACGCCGCGCCAGCCGGAGCCGTGGCCGCCTACTATCAGCATATACCTGCGGGCCGGGAAATTGGACTTGCCCCACTTTATGAAATCGGCCAGCCGGCGCCAGTCGCCCAGGTCGGCGTCGGTGTCATGCGAAAGGACCGGGGAGGTTACGCGCAGCGGGTCGGAATCGCGCTGTATAAGAAAGCGGCGGGAGCCGGTCCAGTCGTTCTGCGGCGGCGGCTCCTCCTGCACGCTGGCGAAGGGATTGAATATCGGTTTGCCGGGTATGCGGCCCAGCTCGGCCACGACATTGACGCGGGCTGTGGTCCCCGCAGCCTCCATCTCGTTGACGTCGGCTATCGCCTCTATGCCGAGATTGTTGCGGGCGCTGACATATACCAGTACGGTCCACTCTTTGACGTAGCGGTCCGCCGCGGCGGACGGCTCGGTGACGGCCGGCACGCTCATATCCGCCGGTATGTCGGCGGCGCGCATGGCCGCGAGGTCCGCGCAGAGAGCGGGAGAGGGGAAGATGAAAGAAAGCAGAGCGGCGAGAGAGAGGTGTTTATTCATCACTTATATTCTATAAGCCGGGCGCCGCCCGGTCATGAGCCTTAGGACCGGGCCGGCCCCTGGGCCCTTTGCCGCCGCACATTGCCGCCGCGGCGCTGCCAAAACCGCGGGTATTTTTTGTAGAATAGTTCCCGCGGGTGGTTAGCTCAGCGGTAGAGCGCTGTCCTCACACGACAGATGTCACAGGTTCAAATCCTGTACCACCCATTAGATTTTCTGACTTCACTACGGCGATGGAGTTCGCCTAAGGCCCCAGGCCTTGAACCGCGCGAGCGCTGATAACTCCTGCGAGGACATCGCGGGAGTTTTTTTATTTTGCGGAGACGGAACAGGGAGGATAAAATGTCGAAGATAACCGATATAAAGGCGAGGGAAATACTGGATTCGCGGGGCAATCCTACCGTGGAAGTGGACGTGACGCTGGATTGCGGCGCTTTCGGCAGGGCCGGGGTGCCTTCCGGCGCTTCCACCGGCGCGCACGAGGCGCTGGAGCTGCGCGACAAGGACGGCAAGCGCTACGGCGGCAAGGGCGTCGAAATGGCGGTAAAGAACGCCAACAAGTTCATCAACGACGCGCTCAAAGGGCTGGACGCGGACAATCAGGCGCTCGTGGATAAGACCCTGATACAGCTCGATGGCACGCCCGACAAAAGCAAGCTGGGCGCCAACGCCATGCTGGGCGTCAGCATGGCCGTCGCCCGCGCCGCGGCCGATTACGCCGCCCTGCCGCTTTACCGCTACCTGGGCGGGGCGGGCGCGCGCATACTGCCGGTGCCGATGTTCAACATTCTCAACGGCGGCGTGCACGCCAACTGGCAGGGGCCCGACCTGCAGGAGTTCATGATCGCCCCCGTGGGCGCCAAAAGCTTCAAAGAGGCCCTGCGCTGGGGCGCCGAGACCTATCACGCGCTCAAGAGCGTGCTCAAGGACGCCGGCTTTGCCGTCGGCGTGGGCGACGAGGGAGGTTTCGCGCCGGCCCTCAAGGCCAACGAACAGGCGCTGGAGTTCATAGTGAAGGCCATGGAGAAGGCCGGCTATAAGCCGGGCGCCGACATCGCCATAGCCATGGACCCCGCCTCCAGCGGCTTCTACGAGGACGGCAAATACAACCTGCGCACGGAAAAACGCAAGGTCACCTCCGCCGAGATGGTGGAGCTCTACGCGGGCTGGGCGAAGAAGTACCCGATAGTGGTGCTCGAGGACGGCCTGGCCGAGGACGACTGGGAGGGCTGGAAGCTGCTCAACAAGACGCTCGGCGACAAGTTGGAGCTGGTCGGCGACGACCTGTTCGTCACCAACGTGGAGCGCATCGCCAAAGGCATAAAAGAGAACTGCGCCAACGCCGTGCTCATCAAGCTTAACCAGATCGGCACCGTCACCGAGACCATAGCCGCCATCGAAATGGCCCGCAAGGCCGGCTGGGGGGCGATGGTGTCGCACCGCAGCGGCGAGACCGTGGACAGCTTCATCGCCGATTTCACCGTGGCGCTGGGCACCGGCCACCTCAAGACCGGCGCGCCCTGCCGCGGCGAGCGCGTGGAAAAGTACAACCAGCTGATGCGCATCGAAGAGGACCTGGGCGGGGCGGCGGTCTACGCCGGCAGGTCCGCCTTCGTCCGCTGAGACCGGCATGACGGACGCGCGGAGCAGGCTTTCTTCCCTCGCCGGCATAGCCGCGCGCTTCGGCCTGAAGGCGCTCGAAAGCCAGGTGAAGGCCTGTGAAAGCCTGCTCTCCGCGGGGGCCGCGATCAACGCGGCCGTGCTGGGGAAGTTCAAGGCGGGCAAAAGCTCTTTCCTGAACTCCCTGGCCGGCACCGGGGTGCTGCCCGCCGGCGCGCTCCCGGTAACGGCCGTGGTCACCGAACTGTTCTGGTCCCCGGAGGAGACGGCTTCGGTCAGGGTCGTCGGAGGCGAGACCCTGCCCATCTCCCTCGAACAGGTCCCCGATTACGTGTCGGAAGAGCTTAACCCGAAGAACGCGCGCGGCGCCGCCGCCGTTTCACTGGGGCTTCCTGCTTTAGCGGACTATAAAGGCGTGCGCTTCGTCGACACACCGGGCCTGGACAGCGCCCTGCGGCACAATACCGAGACTTCGCTGGACTGGCTGCCCAACGCCGGCCTGGCCATAGTGGCGGTCAGCTCCGACGCCCCGCTTTCCGAGCAGGACCTGGCGCTTATCTCCAGGACGCGCCGCCACAGCCCCTCGATAACGGTGCTGCTGACCAAGGCGGACCGGCTGGAGCCGGCGGAACTCGACCGGGTGCTCGGCTTCGTGCGCGGCAGGCTGCGCGAGCGCTTCGGCGCGGATTTCGGGGTGTACCCGTATTCGGTGAAGGACGGCTTCGGCGCGATGCGCGCGGAATTCCGCGACAAGGTGCTGCTGCCTTTCGCGGGCGGGTTGGCCTCGGAAAAGGCGAGGATACTGGAACACAAGCTCGGCTCGCTGGAGCGGCAGTGCAGGGATTACCTGCTGGCCGCCCGGGCCGCGGCCGCGAAGAGCGCCGGGGAGCGCC
>DNQL01000018.1 GCA_003500765.1 Elusimicrobiota bacterium
TACATGCGCCAGGAGGGCCGCGGCATCGGTCTCGGCAACAAGATAAAGGCCTACGCCCTGCAGGACAAGGGCTACGACACCGTCGAAGCCAACCTGGCCCTGGGCTTTCCGGCCGACCTGCGCGACTACGGCACCGGCGCCCAGATACTCACGGACCTCGGCGTGCGGCGGCTGCGCCTGCTCACCAACAACCCGCGCAAACTGGCCGGCCTGGGCGGCTACGGCCTGAAGATAGCCGCGCGCGTGCCGCTGGTGATAAGATCGAACGCCCATAATAAGCGCTACCTGGCCACCAAGGCCAGCAAGCTCGGGCACCTGATAGTGTAGGAGGATATAATGAAAATAGTGGAAGGCAAACTCAACGCTGAAAAACTCAAGTTCGCCCTCGTGGTCTCGAGGTTCAACGATTTCCTGACCGGCAAGCTAGCCGACGGGGCCGTCGATACGCTCAAACGCCACGGCGCCGACGAGAAGGACATAACCCTGGTCAAAGTGCCCGGAGCCTATGAACTGGCCCTGGCCGCCGACCGGGCCGCCTCCGGCAATTACAGCGCCGTCATCTGCCTGGGCGTCATCATCCGCGGAGATACGCCGCATTTCGACCTGGTCGCCGCCGAGACCGCCAAAGGCGTGGCCGAAGTGTCGATGCGCCACAAGAAGCCGGTCATCTTCGGCGTGGTCGCGGCCGACAACCTGGAGCAGGCCATCGAGCGTTGCGGAACCAAGCAGGGCAACAAGGGCAGCGAGGCCGCCATGGCCGCCATCGAAATGGCCAACCTCTTCAAGAATTTATAACGAGAGAGGTGTGCAGGATGTTTAGCTCCCCTTGGGACACGCGCTCGTCACGGTTCGCTTTTTCCGGGATGCACCTTCGCTTCGTTCGGCCGGGCACGAACTCGGCCCGGGCGCATAGCGCCTCGGGCCTCAGACATTCATGCCCGTCCGGCAGTGCCGGTTCCCTCACTGCGCTCGGGAAAAAGCTCCTCATGTTCCTCGCCGCGTGTCCCCGGGGGGAACCACGTTCAGTTCGGGCGGGTTCGGAGCAAAAAACCGTAACATTTCGTAAACAATAATGAAAAGGGCGGTTTCTTATAATATTTTCATGAACGCGCAGTTGGTCCCGGCGCTCTGCCTTTTTTTACTGTCCCCCGCGGCGGCGGAGGACGGCAAGTCCCTTGGCCGAAAGGCCCTGGAAACGGTCGTTTCGCATCTTGGCGACCGCGACTCCGAAGTCCGCGAACAGGCCATACGCGTGATGGGGGAGACCGGCAATAAGGGCGCGGCGGCCACGCTCCGCAAATCCCTGGCCGACCCCGACAAGCACGTCCGCATAGCGGCCGCCGAGGCCCTCTGGAAGCTGGGGGACGCCTCCGGTCTCAAGACCGTCAACGCCATCATCAACGATAAGCCCGCCCAGGGCCCCATCGCCAATTCGCCGCTGGTGGAACTCAAACTGATCTCCCAGAACAATATACGCGCCCGCGCCGTGCAGGCCCTGGCCTCGATGAGGGGGAAAAAGGCGGAACAGGCCCTGTTCGCCCTGCGCAACGACAATTTCGGCAAGATACGCGACGCCGCCGCCCTGGAACTGGCCCGCCTCGGGCATGGCGACGAGCTGGCGCAGTTCATAGAGGCCCTGGCCAGCCAAGACGAGGCGATACGTTACGAAGGCGCGACGGCCCTGGCGGCGATATGCTCCCAGAGCGCGGTCCAGCCCCTGCGCGACATGCTGGCGGGTGAAGCTTCGGTCCGGGTCAGGATGGCCGCCCTGGACGCCCTCGCCTGCTCTCCCGGCAGGGAGTCGGCCCTGGCGGAGGTTCTGTCCCTCTCCTCCGACAAGAACCCCAGCGTCAGCGTGAAAGCGCTGGCCGCCCTCGGGGGGATCAGGAACGCCAAGGCTTTCGAGAAACTTACCGCCGTGGTGGACGACACCGAAAGCGACCTCATACTCAAGCTGGCGGCCGCCGGCAGCCTGGCCCAGTCCGGCCGTAAGCCCCCGGTGCTGCTGGTGCGCCGGTCCGCCGACGCGAACAGCGAGGAAGCCAGGCGGGCCGGGCTGAAACTTATGCCCCACCTCACGGACGAAGAGGCCGCCCCTCACCTTGAAACCTTTCTCGCCGATGTGAATCTAACTATAAGGCTTGAAGCGGCGCTCCAGACGCTGAAACGCTTCGCCGCTACGGAGAGGAAAAAGTGAAGACCTCTTTCCTTATATCTATGTTCATGCTGCCGGCCCTGGCCGGTACGCCGCAGGCCGCCCCGAACCACCGCCAGCAGGGAGCGCGCCTGACCCCGCTGTCGGACTCCCTCCGCCCGGCCCGGGCCGTCCCGTCGGCCGCCAGGATAAAGCAGGTCCGGGATTTCAGCGAAAAGAGCCGCAAACCCTGGCGGGTGCGCTTCAGCCCCCGCACCGCCCTCCCGGAAGCCATCGTCCAGGGCGAGACGCGCGCCTACGGTTCGGTCCCGGAATCCGCGGCCCTGGCCTTTCTCGAGGAGAACCGGGAGATGCTCGCGGTGGACCCCGCGCAGCTGAAACTTTCGCTTTCCAAAACCTTCGGCGGGCTGACCCACCTTCAGTACGAACAGGCACATCGGGGAATTCCCGTGGAATTCGCCTATGTCCGGGTACACCTGACCGCCGACGGCCGCGTTACCGGCTACCAGGCCAAGTACGAGCCTGAGATAGACATAAACCTCTCCCCGTCCATAAGCGCGGGAGCGGCAAAGGCCTCCGTTCTCGCCGACCTGGGCTACCCGGCCCGTTCGGAGGCCAAGCTGGTCATCTTTCCCGACGAATTCAACGGCGGCCTGAAGCTGGCCTGGAAGATACGCGCGCGCGGCGCCGACCTCGGCTCCGGCATCTGGATCTATTACATAAACGCGCACGACGGTTCCGTGCTGTTCAGGTACGACGATCTCCGCTACGCCTGCGACCTGGGCAGCCACATCACCACCGGCACCGTGAAGGGCCTCGTATACCCCGTCTCGCCCTATCCCGACTCGTCCGCCGTTTACCCCAGCACGCTCCCGCTGAACAATCAGTACATGTGGGTACAGGACTATTCCTCAGCCTCGATGGTGACGAACGGCGAATACTGCGATACCCGGGGGGGCAAGGTCTTTGCCAGCCTCAAAGGCCCTTATTTTTCCGTAGCCAATTTCCGCGGGCCCGGCGGACATTTTGACAACGGCGGCGGCGTCTGGCGCGTCGAACCCGCCTCGGTTGCTTCGCCCATTCCTTTCTCCAATGACACCTCCTACGATTACACCGTGACCATCCCGTCGGCCCGTTGGGGCGCCACCGAGCGTTTCGCCAAGGCCCTTCCCCGTTTCAACACTTTCAATATCGGCGCCATGGACACATGGGGCTCGGTCCTGGACGCCGACCACGTGCTGGTCCTGAACGGCGCCGGGCACGTGAAAAGCGGCGCCAGGGCCGCTTCATACCGGGGAACCCGCACCTCCGCCTTCTACGGCGCGGCCGTGGAAAGCCCCTCCTACGGCCTGCGGCTGGTCACAGACTCGGAGGGGACTTCGGGGTCTTTCACCGTGACCCAGTCGAGTTTCCTCGTTCTTACCAACGCGGTTACCAGCCCCAGCAACGCCACCGGGTCGCTCATCTGGAACCATTCGAAATTCATCGACGGCAGGCTGGACGAGGTCAACGCCTTCTATCACCTTAACGCGATTCGGGAATTCTTCGGGCCCATCAACAAGAACCCGAGCAACCCCGCCGGCGCCAAGCCCGCCGACCTGGACAGGCCGATAGAAGTCATGGTCCGCGCCCACGGCGAGGCGGACAAACTCAATGAGCTGGGGGGGATGTGGAACGCTTTCTATGACCTGGAGAGCGACCACATCTACTTCGGGGACGGCCCGCCCTGCACCGGCCTCGGCTGCCAGTCTCCCTATCTCTCGTTCGCCCTGGACGGGACGGTGGTGCGCCATGAATACATACACCTGGTCATCAACAGGATATTCCCGATAATAAACTTCGGGGAATTCGGCGCCCTCTCCGAAGCCCTGGCCGATTATTTCGCCATTACCTCTTTCCTGCCGTCCAACCCGACCCTGACCGCGATGGGCAAGTATATAGGAAAAGAAACCGGCGAGGCCTCCACCCGCGACCTGGTCAGTCCGGTCAAGGTAATGCCGGCGGACTGGCACGGCGAAATACACGACGACAGTCTCTTCGTCTCGCAGGCGCTTTACAAACTGCGAACCGGGGCGCAGACCCTGGGCGTTTTCAACGCCACTCCGGCACCTTTCGCCGGCCTGCCGCGGTCCGACGTGTTCGCCTTCGCGGCGCTGTTCTATTTCCCGGACAACTTCGCCAATTTCTACGAGGCCTTCGTGGACGCCTGCCGGCAGCTTGACGGAGCGGACTGCGACGCGGGGACTCTCTCAAAGATAAGCACCGCTTTCAGCGATCACGGCATAGTCCCCGGCTATTACGACACAGGCGACTATTACGAGACCTTCAATAATTCCTCGGAACTCTGCCGCAACAACAACGGTCCGCAGTGCGCCACCGACATAAGTACCATGACTTCGTTTTCGGCCTCCGTATATCCGCAGGCGGATGTCGATTACTACAGCTTTGTCGCGCCGGCCGGGGCCATCAGGGCCACTCTTACGCTGCCGCCCGGGGCGGATATCGACACCTATCACGCGTATTCCATCTATCTTTTCGACTCAGACCGGAACTTCCTGGCGGCCGGCGAGCCTAAGATCTTCAGCCCCCTCATGGGCGTTTGCCCCGCCGGCCCGACCCCTCAATGCCTGACCCTCTCCCGCACCACGAGACTGGAATATTCAGCCCCCGTGGCCGGGCGCTATTACCTGATGGTCTCGGCCGGGCCCACCGAATACGGCGGCAACGGCGGGGATAACAGCACTTCGCCTTACACCCTCTCGGTCGACGCCTCTCCGAGGGGTTCGGCCACCGCGGGGATATTCTCGCCGTCCTACGACAGGGACGAAATCAACTTCTCGGTGCCCTATACCACTTTTGAAATGCAGGTGCACCCGTCCTCCTCGACCCTGGAACCCAACGAGCTCACCTATCAGTACGCCTCGCTCAGGGACCACAACTTCACTCCGATACCGCTGGCGCGTACCGACCTGTCCTCCGGCTACCTGGAGACGGTCCTGGGCACCATTCTGCCCGGGACGGATTCGCGCGGGGACCCTATACTTAACGGGCGCGTGCGCCTCAAGACGGGCTTCTCCGCGCGCTACCCCGCGGTCGGCACGGTTTACCTGGAAGTCTTCGGGCGCAATCACATGGGCCGGGTGATGTCCATGGGCGTCTCCAACCCCCTGGCCCTTTCGGCCAACAGGGCGTCGCTGACCACTTACGAGAACATTATTTCGCCCTCCAACAACAAGGCGATCATACGCTACGAGGTGCTCTCGGCCGGTTCCCTGACCATAAACGCGCACACGGTCAGCGGCGCGCTGGTGAAGAACCTCTACACCGGCTCCGTCCCCGCCGGCAAGGGCACGGTCGAATGGGACGGCACCAATTCTTCGGGCGGCAAGGCCGCCAGCGGCATCTATTACATCAGGGCGGAAGGCCCCGGCCTGGACACAGTGGAAAAGATCGCTATCGTAAGATAGAGAGCGGCATATGAGGACGAACTTCACCATAAAGACTGCGGCGGCCCTGGCGGCCGCCTGCGCCCTGTTCGTCCTGTCGGCGGGGGGCGCCTCGGCCGGCGGTCCCGGTTCGGCGGCCATGCAGATGCTCAAGCTC
>DNQL01000054.1 GCA_003500765.1 Elusimicrobiota bacterium
CGCCCTGGCCAGGGCGTTCAGGCTGGCCCCGTCGGCCTCCGCCGCCTCCACGGCCATGAAAATGGTCTCCGCGGGGGTGAATTCGCCGCTTTCCTCGTCCATGGGCCGGCTCTTCGACGCCGTCGCCTGCGCGGCCGGACTTGGTCTTGTCTCCACCTACGAGGCGCAGGGGCCGATGGAACTAGAAAGCCTCTGCGGCCCGCGCAACCGCGCCGGGTATAAATTCGGAATATCGGATAAAGACGGGCTCATCGAACTGGACTGGCGGCCGGTACTGGCCGCCGCGCTTGCGGAAAAGGACCCCGCCAGGGCCGCGCGCATATCGGCTAAATTCCACCTCGGACTGGCGGAAGCCGCCGCGGAAATACTCGCCCGGCTGGCCCGCCGCCTGGGCGTTAAAGAAGTGATACTCTGCGGCGGCGTCTTCCAGAACCGCGTCCTGCTGGAATGGACGTCCGAACTCCTGGCCGCGCGCGGCCTGCGTCCGCTGGCCAACCGCCTCTCGCCCGTCAACGACGGATGCGTAGCCCTGGGCCAGGCCTATTTCGCCTCGGCCGGCCTGAAGACCGCGCCATCTCCCAAATAAAAAAGCCGCCCGCCTTGCGGCGGACGGCTTTAATGCGATCGCCTTTAACTTACTTGGCGGTCATCCACTGCATGAATTCGTCCCATTTGCCTTCATTGGCCCAGGCGAGCTGGTTGTAGGTCGAATCGAAACTCCATGTAGGCAGGTAGACGGCCAGGCCGTAGGCCTTCTCGAACCTCGCGCCGGTGGTGGCGTTGTCTATCAGCACGCGGTCGTAGAGCTGGTTCATGACGGCGACGGTCTTGTCCTGCAGCGCCTTGTTCTGCGTCTTCTCATGGACCAATTCCATGAAGTGGGTCAGGTCCCTGGACCCGGCGCCGCCGAAGCCGACCGAAGCGCCGCGGGCGGCCTTGAGCATCTCTTTATCCTCCTGCATGGCCAGGTCGACCCACTGGTCGAGCAGCTGGCGGTACTTCACGATGCCGGAAGTGCGGACGGCCGACTGCGTGGTGGCCTTGGAGCCGGCGGAGTAGAAGGCCTTGTAGCCCTGCACCGCGGCGGCGGCCATCACCTCGGGGGTCAGGTTGGCCTGGTTGGAGTGGACGCGGGAGAGGAACTCGTGGTAGCCCCAGCCGTCGCCGGGCTCGTTCTCCTCGGAACCGACGATTATCTTCGCGGTATCCTTGAGCTCGTAGACCACTTCCGCCATCTGCATCAGGCAGGCGTCGGAGGCGTAGATATCCACGCCGCCCATCTCGCGTATGGCCTGGGCCAGCTCGACGGTGTTGATGTGGTTGCCGGTCTCGTCGTCGTAGGAGATGCCCTTCATGATCTCGGGCTCTACGCCTTTCATCTCCCAGCCGGAGCCGTGGTTCCAGCCGATGAGCATATAGCGCTTGGCGGGGTAGTTCTGCTTCACCCATTTGCCGAACTCGGCCAGCTGGCGCCAGTCGCCCATGTCCACGCTGCCCATGTCCTGCACGATTTTTGAGCTGATCGAGGAGTTGTCGCCGTCCTTGACTATCTCGTAGCGGCGCACGCCGGACCAGTCGGTGCTGGCGTCCTTGGCCGCGTCCTTCATCATCATGGGCGGCATCTGGTGAGGCCAGTAGGGGTTGGGCCAGCCGGGATGCGGAACGGTCGGGCCGGGATTGCTCCAGTCGTCGTAGTAGCCGCCGCCGGGATAGGAGGGGTATGAGGGGGGAGTATACTTCATCCTCGCCGACTGCGTGATTATATTGATGTTGGCGGCGGGGCCGAACTGCTCCATCTCGTTCATGTCCTGTATGACGTAGGACGAGAGGTTGTTCTTGCCGTTTATGAAGACCATTATGGTCCAGTCTTTGACGGCCTTGGTCTCCGCGGCGGGCGCGGCTATGGCTTCCGGCGTTTCCAGCTCCGCGGCCTGGCTCATCACGTCCTTCAGGTCAGTCAGAGTGTCGAAAGACAGCTCCTGGGCCCCGGCGACGGAGGCTGCGAGCAGCAGCGCCGGTACTATCCTAATGAGATGCGTTTTCCTCATCTGTTCTCCTATGCGGCTGTGTTTGGCTACGGTTATCATGATACTAATCAATATTCCTCATCCCTATGGGCTATATGGGTAAGCCGGCGGCCGGAAAAAGACCTATGTCCGGCCGGGACTTCGGGCCTATGATAGTAGTCAATACCCCGGTCTTGCGATTTGTTATGATTGTAATGTACAGGCGGAGGAATCCTGCGAGATACAGGAGCTGCCCCGCAACGGTAATGTCCCGCCAGGGATAAGTCCGGTCTACCGCCCGTATGTCGCAGCCTGCGAGGGACGGCAGTTTTTCCACCCGGTGGAGAGCCGCTTTCGCTATGGCGCGGCAATTCTCGAGGGAGGAAAAATGAAAACAACAACTGTTGCGTTCCTTGCGGTCGTTCTCGCCCTGTGCGTGCCCCGGGCTTATTCCCAAAGCGGAGAGGTTTATCTCTCCATCAGCAAGTCTTCCCTTAATAATATCCCAAAGCCGGCTGACGCGGTGGAACTCTATGTCCCGGCCGGGCAGAGCGCCGTGTCCGCGGGAGACCTGGTGGACGAGGCCTTCCCCGTGCTCCTGAAGAGGGGCAACGGGGAACTGGGCCTCGCCACCGCCGGGATGAGAGGCTTCTCCGCCAAGCAGACCGCGGTATTCTTCGACGGCATGCGCGTACCGGCGGACCTCACCGGGACGGTGGACCTTTCCGCCCTGCCCGCGGCGGATGTCAGTAAAGTCGAAATACTGCCGGGTGCCTGGTCCTCGGTGCAGGGCGCCAACGCGGAGGGCGGCGTGATAAATTTCATCACGCGCGTCCCCGGCGAAGGCGTCACGCGCGCCTCTCTCTCCACAGGGCTCTCTTCCTACGGCGGCGTTATCAACGCCGTGTCGCTCGCTGGCGGCAGGAACGGGGTCAAGACCTCCCTGAGCGCGTCCAGGAGCGCTTCCGACGGTTTTCAGAGCAATTCCGCCGCGTACAAGGAATTCTTCAGCGGGAAAGTCTCCGTTCCCGTCGGGGAGGGAGGGGGATTTTCCGTGACCGCCATGCGCAATAACTCGGAGAACGGCGTGCCGGGCGGTACGCCGGTCCCCATAGCCGACTGGGACGGCAGCAGGGAGCGTGCCGCCAATTCACTTACCGACCTGCAGCGCTCCAGCCTCGGGCTCGCGCGCGCGGCCCTTTCCCTGCCCCTGTCGGAGAAGGTCAGCTATACTCTCTCGGCGGAAGGCGGGGGCAACAGGATATTCTCCCACACAGCCTGGGGCGACGAGCTTTCCCGCACTTTCGCCCACACGGCGCTGCTCGCCTTTTCCTTCTCCGGCGTCGGCGAAGCCGGGGTGGAATATAAAAAAGACCTGCTCAGATCGGATACCTATGGGGATCGCTACATGCAGAACGCGGCCGTGTTCGCCCAATGGGCGCTGCGGCCGGCCAAAGGGCTGACCATTATCCCTTCCTTCAGGCATGACAGGAACGCCGGTTACGCCGATCAGACCAGCCCCCGCCTGGCGGTGATCTACGCCCCGGGTTTTGTCTGGAAATTCTCGGCGCAGGCCGGCCGGGCCTGGCAGGCGCCCACCTTCGCGGACCTCTACAATCCCTGGGTGCCCGCGGCCGACCGCTCACCGGACCTCAAGCCGGAGCATTCCTGGCAGACGCAGGCGGCCGTCGCCGGGAACTTCGCCTCCGGGCTCTGGGTCCGCCTGGGCGCCTATTATTCCGACGTCCGGGACCGGATCGCCCTGGACCCCGCAAAAAGCTGGGCCGCCTATAACCTGGACTCGGCGTTCAACCAGGGCCTGGAGGCCGGCGCGGGGTACAAAAGTTCCGTCTTCAGCGCCGGGCTGGGCTATGTTCATAATGTCAGCAAGGGGCGCACTTCCGGAGAATATGAACTCCTGGCCTTCAGCCCTCAGCATCGCTTCAGCCTGAACGCGGCCGTTAAAACTCCCTGGGCCGATATCCGTTCCAAGGCATATTACAGCTCCGGCCAGTACACCGCGGCCGGCCGCAACGGGCTCTCAATTCCGTCCTATGTTACCGCCGACCTCTATCTTTCCAGGACCCTGGAAAGTTTCGAGATATTCGCCGGGGCGGATAATGTCCTGGACGCGCATTACGCCCAGACGGCCGATACCATGAACGGCTATTACCCGCTGCCCGGCAGGGTCTTTAAATGCGGGCTGAGCGTAAGGTTTATCTAAAAAGGGGAGGCGGGCAGCCTTAGGGGTTGCCCGCCTTTTTAAAAATGTGTTACTATCTTATTTAAGGTAACACGATGAAAGGCAAACTTGTCAGGTTCGGCGTCTCGCTGGAGGGGGAACTCCTCCGGAGATTCGACGCTTTTATAGGGGCGGAGGGCTATGACAACCGCTCCAAGGCCATAGCCGACCTGATCCGCAAGGATTTCATCGCCGACGATTTCGCCAAAGGCGGCAAGGTGGCCGGCGCTATAACCATGGTCTACGACCATCACCAGCGGGTGGTGGTCAACCGCCTGATGGATATACAGCACGACCACGGCGGGCTGATAATTTCCTCCCAGCACGTCCATATGGACCATGACAACTGCCTGGAGATAATAGCCGTGAAAGGCCCGGGGGCGAAGGTGCGGGCGCTGGCCGATTCGCTCAAATCGGTCAAAGGCGTCAAGCACGTCACCCTGGGCGTTACCTGCACGGGCCGGTGATATTTTTTTGGTCAATCGTGTTACGATTTAAATATAAATAACATCATGGAGAACGAATGAAACGCCCGCTTTTGCTCTCCTGCCTCCTCCCGCTGATCCGCCCCGCCGCCGCGTCCGCGGCGGAAGTCTGGGCCGGGGAGATAGTGGGAATAGCCGCGCGGGGAGCGGGCGTCTCCGTCATGTCGCCGTCGCCGGTCTCGGTGGTGCTGCGCGAAGAGATAGAGGCGAAAGGCGCGCAGACCGCCGACCAGGCGCTCAACGCCCTGCCCGGCGTCTATAACCGCAGGGGCAAGGGGCTGATGGATACGTCCTCCGCCCTGACGCTGCGCGGCATTCCCGATCAGAAGCGCACACTGGTGCTTTTCGACGGCGTCCGGATGAACGACGCCTATACCGGTTCGGTGGCCTACGGGGGCCTGCAGCCGGAGGATATAGAGCGGGTGGAGGTCGCCCGCGGGCCTTTCTCGGGGCTCTACGGCGGCGGCGCCATGGGAGGCGTGGTCAATTTCGTGCCGCGCCGCCCGCTGAAGCGGGAGATAACGCTGAAGGCCGGTTACGGCGGCCCGCTGGGGCCGTCGCCGGCCATGGAGGAGATGACCAAGACCTATCTTTCCTACGGGGACAAGGTCGGCCCGGCTTTCAGCTTCCTCGGCAGCTTCGGCTTCAAGGCCACGGACGGCTATCCTTCCGACCTCAACGTGCAGAGCGCCGCGCCGGCGGCCGGCCTCACCGGCTGGGAAAGCACGACCAGCAATACCGGCGCGGCGCGGTATATCATCGGCGACAAAGGCGACAACGCCTGGAAAGAACTCAGCGGCTCCCTGCGCGGATGGTACGACCTCACCGATAACGATAAACTGAGCTTCTCTTTCTCCCGCGTCGCCTACGATTATTTCTACGGAGATCCGCGTACATATCTCCGCGACGCCGCGGGCGCGGAAGTCTGGACTTACGGCACGGTAAAAGAGGGCACTTTCCTCGGCGGCGACGGCGGCCGCCGGCAGACTTCTTTTTCTTCGGTATATGAACGCCAGGCGGGGGACCTGGGCCTCCGTCTCTCCTTCGGTCTCATAGATACGGACCGCTCCTGGTACATAACTCCCACGGCGTCCGCCGCGACCCGCGGCGGCGGGCCGGGCAAGATAGCCGATACTCCGGCGCTCTCGCACAATTCGGAAGCCCGGGTGACCCTGCCCCCGCTCCTGCCCTCTAACTCGCTGACCGCCGGCGTCTCCTGGAGCTTCTCGCGGGCGGGGACGGAAGAGCGGTCCCTGGCGAACTGGCTGCTGCCCGACGAGAGAGGCGCGCTCACCTATATGTCCTCCGGCAAGAACGCCGACCTCGGGGTCTACCTGCAGGACGAGATAGCCCTGCGCCGGAACCTGACGGCCTGGCTGTCGCTGCGCGCCGACCGCTGGCGCACCTACGACGGCAGGGCGGATCAGCCCGGCACCGCCGGCTATCCAAGGTCCTACGCCGCCCGCTCCGACTCCGCGCTAAGCCCCAAGGCCTCGCTGGCCTGGCGGCCCTCCGCGAAAACGACGCTGAGGACTTCCGCGGGACGCTCTTTCCGCGCCCCGACCGTCTATGAACTCTACCGCACCTGGACTTCCGGCTCCGTCACTTATTCCGGGAACCCGGACCTGAGACCCGAGACCGTCGTCGCCTGGGACGCCGGAGTGGACCAGCGCCTGTGGTGGGGGGCGAAGGTCGGCGCCGTCTATTTCGAGAACCGCATGAAGGATTTGATCTACCGCTACGCCTCGGGGTCCGATCGGCTTTACGCTAACGCCGGCCGGGCTTTCGGCAAGGGCTGGGAGCTGGAGGCCGAGCAGTTGTTCGAGGGGGGGAACCGGGTTTTCGCCAATCTCACGCTCAACGACGCTCATATAAGGGAGAACTCCGCCAACCCCGCCGGCGCGGGCAAGCGCCTGACCTACCTCCCCGACAAGCTCTGGTCCGCCGGCGGGGATCTGAAGGCGGGACGTTTCACACTGAGCGCCTCCGGCCGCTACGTGGGCAAGCGCTATACCACCGACGCGAACACCGACACCGTCGACGGGGTTTTCGGTTCGCGCGGGCCTTATTTCACCGCCGACGCGCGCGTCGCGTATAAATTCAGCGAGGCCGCTTCGCTGTCGCTGCTGTCGCAGAACGTCTTCGACAGGGAATACTACGACTATTACCTCGCGCCGGGCCGTTCCTGGTTCGCCGAGCTGACCTGGAGGCTTTGATTGTCCCTGTCCCCCGAGATCGCCTACGCGCTAAAGGAAGGCAGCCGGTTCCTGCTGCGCGTTGCGCCCGTTTTCGCCCTGGCCGTTTACGCCGCCAACCTGCTGGGCAGGCTGGGCTGGCTTTCCGGCCTGGCCTGGCTGGCGGGGCCGGTCATGCGCCTGGGCCGCCTGAGCCCC
>DNQL01000107.1 GCA_003500765.1 Elusimicrobiota bacterium
CGCGGGCCGCCGCCCCGGCCGGCGCGCGGCCCGGGCGGATACTGGTGGTGGACGACGACCCCGACATACTGGCGCTGGCGCGGAAAGCGCTGTCGGAGGCGGGCTACGCCGTTACCGTGGTGAAGGACGGGATAGACGCCCTGCTGCGCCTTAACGCGGAAAAGTTCGACCTGGTGGTCTCGGACGTGGACATGCCCGACCTGGACGGGCTGCGCCTGCTGGAGATCATGAACCAGAAGAACATCAAAGCCGACGTGGTGTTCTTCACCTCCCGGGCCAGCGACGAGTCCGAGAAGCGCGGGCTGGCCCTGGGCGCGCTGGATTATATACGCAAGCCGATAAAGAAGGACATCCTGCTGCTGCGCATCAAGAACATCCTGCGTAGAAAACCCTGACCGCCGCCGGCGGCAACTCCGCGGCCCGGGCGGGATCCGCCCGGGCGCTCAGGCCGCGGTTCACTCCGGCGCTACGAGCTGTATCTCTATGCGGCGGTTCAGCGACCTTCCCTTCGCGGTGCTGTTATCGGCTATGGGGCGGTATTTGCCGTACCCGACGGCGGAAAGCCGCTCCGGGTTCAGCTTCACGACCTCGTGCAGGTAGCGCGCGATCTCCACGGAGCGCGCGGCGGACAGGCCCCAGTTGGTGGGGTGGATATACTTGAGTTTCGCGCCTATGGCCACGCTGTCGGTATGCCCCTCTATGCGCACGTCCCTGTCCGGGATGTCTTTGAGGAAGGCGCCCACCTTATCGAGCACATCCCGGGCCTCCGGGCGCAGTTCGGCCTCCCCGGAGTTAAACAGGACCGTATCCACCAGGCTGACCGACAGGCGTCCCTTCAGTTCGGACACCCGCGCCAGACCGCCGGCTATTTCGGTCTTGAGCCCGGCTTCTATGCGCTGGCGATGCTTTTTGAGCCGCTCCGCGTCGGCCTCGTTGGAGGCCTGCAGAGCGGCGCTTCCAGCCTCGCAGGCTTCCAATCGCTTTTGAACATCGAAACAGCTTCTCGTCGAAGAACAGCCGCCGAAAGCCGGCAGAGCCAGCAGCAGCGCGTAGGTCATAATTCTTTTCATAGGTCCCCCCTTTAATGTACTTTCCATACCTTACACTTATTCCCTCATTTCCCGCCATGCGTAATTATACGCGGGGCTATCGGTAATCAGCGCGCGCGTTCCACCCGGGCGGGCCCGCCCTGTTTCGCTACCTGTATCGCGGCCTCTTTCAATCCTCTTAAAATAAAGCCGACGAGCGTTTCCCCCGGCTTTCGATCAAGTTCCGCCGTACCGCCGCGGTCAAAGGCGCCGTCCGCGTTCTGCCTGCCCAGCGCGGCCGAAGCCAGGAGGGTCTGAATATACGAGGACACGGCGCCGCGCTCCTTTGTTTTTTCCATGTGCAGCTCCAGCCCGCGGTAGCGCAGGAAAACGGAGGAGTTCAGGCGGGAACCGCGTATCGCCGTCTCGCTCCTGGACTCGAGCAGCGTCCCTTTCAATCCTATGCCCTCGGTGGGTCTTAAAAATCGGTCGAGCTCCCGGAGTTCCTGACCGGCGACGCGCAGTTTCACGTCCAGGTGCGGCTCCCGCGCGAAAGGCCTGCCCCTGACCTCGAGGCGGAATTTCCCGGAGTCCTCCAGCCGCCCCTCGGCGCTGGCCTCTACGGCCCGCCCCCTGAGCCGCGCGGAACTGCCGACCGGGCCGGCGGCGGCGCTCAGGCGGGAGATACCGATGGTCCCCCTCCGCCCGGGAGAATCCCGTACATAGACGAAGGCCCCGTCCTTTATGACCACGCCTTCCAGTTCAAGGCCTGGGGGAGGGCCGGGAGGCCGCGCCCCGCCGCGCTCCGGAGGCGGGGCCGACGGCAAGTCCCCTTCTTTTACCGTTACGGAAAGCTTGTCCAGTTCCACGATGCCCGCCCTGATACGGCCCCGCAGAAGCTGCGAAAGTGAGACCGGCACGTAAAGAGCCGCGGCTTCCGCCTCTACCACGGTCGCTCCGGGAGTCCCCGCGGTCAGGCGGGCTCTGCCGCAGCTCAGGGCCGGCGGGCTCAGATGCAGCCTGACCGCGCCGAGGGAGAGCTCGCAGCTTTCGCAGCCGGAGCGCACGGCGGAGACTATCCTCAAGCGCGCTATCCCCGGAACGACGGCCTCCTTGACCAGCAGCGCGGCGCCCAGGGTCACCGCCAGCGCGAAGGTGATACGCCGCGTCGATCGTCCGCCCGGCTTCATAAGTCCGGACCTAGACCGCCCTTCGTCCCTGGATGATCCTTACCAGTACCACGACGATGGCTATAACGAGCAGGACGTGGATGAAGCCGCCCATGGTGTAACTGCTCACCAGCCCCAGCAGCCACAACGCCACCAGAACCGCCGCGATAATGCCGAGCATAATAGCCTCCTTAACCCCGCGAACGCCCGCCCCTACAACATACCCTATCCGGGGGCCGCGCCGGTATCCGGAATATTACGAGAGGGCCCGGGTAATATCCGCGACCGGGCCGGGCGCCCCGGCCGCGCGGCCGGACCCCCGCTTTTCCGCAAGCATGGGACATCCGGCCGATTTTTTCCGCCATTTTGTATAATTTAAACCGCATAAAGGGGGTTCCCGCAGTGAACGAAGAGACCAAGATACTCTGGATAAATTTCCTCAAGGGCCTGACCCGCTCGCTGGTGCAGGCCAACCTTTACAAGAGCGACCACCCGCAGGTGGTGGAAGCCCTGGACCAGACCCTCTCCGCCCTCGCCGCGATATCGGCCTCCGGGGAGATAAATATCACGCTCGACGGCGGCAAGTTGCTCGCCGACGGCGCGGAGTTCCTCCCCGCGGACAAGGTCCCCAATTCCATAAAGAACGTTTTCGCCAAGTTTCAGGCCCAGACCGTCACCTTCAAGGCCGGGGTCACCCGCGAGGAGCTGCTTGCTTTCTGCGGCGCCCAGGCGCTAAGGACAGATCCATACGAGCACCTTAAGGAAAAGGGGGTCACCGGTATAATCCCGGCGAAATCGGTCTACGCCAAGGTGGAGGCGGGCGACGGAAAGGCCGCGATAAAACCCGGGGCCGGGACCCAGGCCGGCGGCGGGGGGGGTGCCGACGGCGCCG
>DNQL01000057.1 GCA_003500765.1 Elusimicrobiota bacterium
GGCTAGTTTACAGGGAGAGGGTCACCTGGCCTACATAGAAACCAAAGGCAGAAAAGCGAGCCTTGAAACCATACAGAAGCTGGCGCTGGCTTTAAGAGTTCCAGTGTCCCGCCTTTTTGAGGACGTCCCGCCGCAGGAAAAAGACGCCGTGGACGCGGCCACGCAGAAGTTCGCGCAACTGCTGCGCGGCAAGAGCCCCGCCGAAACCGCCGCCATCCTGGAAATAGCAAGGACCGCCGCCCGGCATTATAAATGAAGTGGCGTTGTTAATAAAGCCGCCATTCTTCCCCGGTCTTTTAAGGCCGGGGAGGAATGGCAGTTGGAGCGAAGCGGAAGCGGCGAGTTTTGTGTGACGCCGGAGACCCAGGGCTTTAGCCCGGGGTTGGGATCGTTAGTCTCCCCGGAGAAGTTGTGTTATTTATAGAAAAGGGCCGGCGCTCTTTTACCTACTCAGACGGTTGCGGGGGCATTTTAAAGGGGCAGGTGCTTAAAGATTTACGAACAGCTTAAAGGCTCTGAACAGCCTTATTTATCGAAAAAGTCGCGCAGGCCCTTCCTGTATACCTTCAGGAACTGTTGCAGTTCCACAACATCCAGCCGTCTTTCCCCCCGCTCGATCTTTGAAACATAAGATTGCGGCTTTCTGAGTTTTTGAGCGGCTTGCACCTGGGTTAGTCCGGCTTCCAGCCTAACATTCCTGAGCCGCTCAATGATCAGTCTGTATTCCCTGGAATAGATGGATTCGCCCATGCGAATAGTATATAACCTATTTGAGGATAGCCCAAGATAGGATATAATATATACCAGTCAATAAGGTAAGAAGCATCCTACAACAACAAAGATTGATGGGCGGGGGCGATAATTTTCTTTTTTGTACGGACGCCGCAGGCGGACGGGAGCGGCCGTGCCAAGGCCCACGTTTATTGGGCCGGCCGGCCGCGCAGAGGAGGTTATTGTAAGATGCAGACCTCCTTGGGAACAGGTGCGAAGGCGCGTAGTGCCGAGCCCTGTGAACCCACTACTTAGCGGCAAGGAGCAGTGCGGGGCCGCGCAGTGGCCACGCCTGCGACGACATCTCGCGGATAAGCTCGGGGCTCATTCGATTCCATCGGGATGTTCGTCAAAGAACTGGCGAACATTGACCAACAGCCTCCACCAATTTAAAGCCGGCTCCTTAAAAAGAGCCGGCTTTAATATTGATACCCCTGATACCCCTAGGGCCCAGACGGGACTGGGCCCTCTTCCTTAAGGCCCATGGGCCTCCGGCCCGAGGCGGCCGGTCTCAAACGCGGCTATACTATTATCACAGACTCGGAAAAGGGGAACCGATATGAAGAACGCCTTCAAGACCATAACCGCCGTAGCGATAAGCCTGATCTTCGCCGCTTCCGTCAAGGCCGCCTCGCCTTTCGACGGCTCCGGCGCTTTCGAAGATCCCGGCCTCATGGAAGTCCCGGCCGTCACCGAGGCTTCCGCGGTCGCCGAACCCTCCCGGACCGAAGCCGAGGTCCCTGCCCACGGCTACACCTCCGGCCAGCTGAGCGAGATGCGCCAGCATAACGCCTCGGTAGGCGCCTCGGCCAACAAGGGCCTGGGCCTTGAGGACGAGCGCGTCGAGATCCGGTACCGCCCTTACGCCGATTACGAGAAGACCGGCTACCTGATAATGAGCGCCGATTTCAACTTCAATTCCCGCCAGGCCAAGCTGCTGATGGCCTCCAAGCTGCCGGCCGACGGCACCCTGGTCATCTTCACGGACACCTACGGTACGACCAAAGAGGATGTCCTGCGCGAATACGGCTCCGTGGTTCCCCGCGAGCGCATCAAGGTGGTCACGCTGCCCGGCGCCCGCAACGGCTTCTGGGCCCGCGACGGCATACCGGTGCCGGCGATAGACGCCTCCAATAACCTGGTAGTGGTTGACGCGGTCTACGGCCACCGTTTCGAGCCCGACGCCGAGATCGCGCGCCTCTTCGGCGCCCGCATGGAGAAGCACGGCTACTATTTTGAGGGCGGCAATTTCATGGCCAACCACTCCGGCACCTGCATCATGGTCAACGCCCACGCGCACGTCCGCATCCCAGACTCGGTCTTCGCCGGCCAGTACGGCTGCCGCGAGATGATACGCCTGCCGCTGGTGGACGGCATCGGCCACATAGACGAGCATGTGCGCTTCATAAGCGAGAAGGTCGTCGTCACCGACCTGCCGGAGTACAAGGACGTCCTGCAGGGAAAGGGCCTCACCGTGCATATGATGCCCAAGCCCTCGGGCCCCTTCGAGACCTACGTGAATTCCCTTATCATGGACGGCAAGGTCATAGTGCCGGTCTTCGGCCGGAGCACCGACGAGCAGGCGCTCGCCGTTTACCGCTCGCTCGGCCTCGAGGCCTTCGGCGCCGATTCCAGGACGCTCTCCAACGACGGCCAGGGCTCGGTGCACTGCATAACGATGACCTATCCCGCCGTGCCCGCCCGCGAACTGATGAAAGCCCTGGGCGCCACCGAGCTTTAATAAGTCCCGCCCGCAAAAAAAGAGAGCCGGCTTCGGATGAAGCCGGCTCTCTTCTTTTTGCGGACCGTCAGAACCCGGTCAGTCCCCTGAGCCCCTTCTTCACCGCGTCCTTCCCTTTTTCCGAGGCCGCCGCCTTTGCCCGGGCCTTGGCCTCTTCGGCCATCCGTTTTTTCGTCTGTTCCATTATCATCTTCGGGTCGAAGTTCTTCTGGTAGTTCTTCCAGGCCGAGGTGTCCATCTTCTTGTAGCCCGCGGGCAGCGCGAACTTCTCCGCCGGGATATCCCCCGTCTTAACGGACTTCACGGTCATCCCGTGTTTCGAATCCTTGCCCGAGGCCTCGTAGCCCATCAGTACCCCCGGCGCGCCCTTGCCGCCGGAGAGCCCCAGCGCCCGGGCCTGGCCGAGGTAGAAGTCCGAGGCGGGCTTTAGGCCGGCGTCGTCCGAGACCCAGGCCTTGCCCTTGAGATCCTTGCCCGAGAAGTCGTATTCGTCGGAGGCGAAGCCGGCTATCTTCTTTGAGCCGGAGGTCTTCTTGTAGGTGAAGCCGGCCGGCATGGCGCTGTCGGGGACCATGGCGGAGCCGGAATTCATCGACTTGCGCAGTTCATCGAAGGTGAACTCGCAGTAGGCGTTGGAGGCGGGCATGAGCGTCCATACCACCCGCTTGTCCAGCCGGGTTATTATCACCGACTTCTGCGTGCTGGTCCCCTTCTTTTCGGGGTCCTGGTAATTCACGCTCATCTCGAGGCGCGAGTACTGCGGTTCGATGTAATTCACGTGAGAAGATTTGTTGGTCTCCCCTTTATAATCCGACACGTTCTCCATTTTCATGGTGACGCCGGCCAGGGCGGGCGCGGAGGCCAGCAGTGCCGGGAGCAGCAATATGAAAGTTTTCATGGAACCCCCTTTTTTTTAATTCTACTTAAATAGGCCGGGCCGGGAAACCCCGGGAGCCTAACCGAAAAGGAAAGCCATGCCGGCGAAGAAGAAAAAGAAAGCCGTCAGCAGGTAGCCCGAGGGGCGCTTGCGCTCTATGATATGCTCGAAAAGGGCCGCGAAAAGGGTGCCGGTGATGGCGATGCCCGACACCGCCGCCAGCGCGTCGGCGCGGCGCACGGCCTGCAGGTAGAACATCAGGGACATGTAGGTGCCCGCCGCGCTGCCGGCCGCTATCCAGAACAGGCTGCGCCGGTTCATGGCGCGCAGCCGCTCGCGGAAGCGGAAAGGCCTGAAGCGCGAAAGGAGGACGAAGAAGACCAGCGCGCCCGCCGCGCGGTAGAAATTGCCCTCGGTGGTGCTTATGCCCGGGCTGTGTTCGAAGCCGTAGCGCGTGAGCACTATCCCGGCGCCGTCCAGCACCACTCCCAGCAGGGCGAAAAAACCCGCCCGCAGGTTCCAGTGCCCTTCCTTGCGGAAGGATTCGAGCGAAAAGATGAACAGGCAGACGATGAAGAAGGCCACGGCGTAGGCCTTGCGCGGCTCCAGCGTCTGGCCGAAGGCCAGCCAGCTCAGCGAACCGACCACGAAAGGCTGCAGGCCGAAGAGCATCATGGTGCGCCCCGGCCCCATCAGCGAGAACGCTTTTAGGATGAACACGTCTCCCAGGCCCAGGCCTATGGCGCCGGAGAGGACGAACATCGAAAGATAGAACGGCGGGGCCTGATGGAAGCCTCCCTGCCAGAGGATGGTGAGGGCGAAGAGCGACCCGGCCACGCAGGCTTTGAAGCAGTTGACCCAGACGCTCGACACCTTGCGGGAATAGTGGGTGAAGAACTGCACGCCAATGGCGAAGCTGAGGTTGGCGGCCAGCGCGTAGATATAGACGGCGTCCATCGGGGAGATATTGTACAAAGTTGCTATCATATTCCTTGTCCCAGGGAGGAGCCATGAACGAAGTCCTCAAAGCCATCAAAACCCGCCGCAGCATCCGCAAATACCTGCCCGACCCGCTCAAACAGGCCGAGCTGGAGGCCATCGTAGAGGCCGGCCAGTACGCGCCCAGCGCGCATAACGACCAGCCCTGGCATTTCACGGTCATCCGCGACCGGACCCTTATCGACCGCATCAGCGCCGTCTCCAAAGAAGGAATGGCGAAAAGCGGCGTGGACTGGATGGAGAAGATGGCCGCCAGCGACAAGTTCCACGTTTTCTACGGCGCGCCGGCGGTCATCGTGGTCTCCATGCGCAAGGACGCCATGTCGCCGCTGGTGGACTGCTCGGCCGCGATAGAGAACATGCTGCTGGCCGCGGAGTCGCTGGATATCGGCTCCTGCTGGATCGGCCTTGCGCGGTTCTGGTTCTCCTACGGGGAAGAGGTTAAGAGGCTGAACCTGCCTGAGGGCTACGAGCCCTGCTATGCCGTCGCCTTCGGTTACAAGGGTCACCGCCCGTCCACGGCCCTGCCCCGCAAGGAGAACGCGGTAGCCTGGATGGATTGATGATCAGACTGGGGCTCTGCTGCAAGTTCAACACCGAGCCGATAGCGTTCCGCTCGGCCACCGCGCTTCACCTGATGAAGCTGTCCCCGTCCGCCCGGGCGGAAAAACTGGCCGCCATCTGCCGCGATAACGCCGCCGCCCTGCGCCGGGCTATAGAATACTGCGCCGCCAACGGCATAGGCGATTTCAGGATAAACAGCCAGGTGCTTCCGCTCAAAACTCATCCGGCGGCAGGATATGATCTGCGGGACCTGCCGGGCGGGCCGTCCATAATAGAGGATTTCAAAAACTGCGGCGCGCTGGCCAAAAAACTCGGCTTGCGCCTCACCTTCCACCCCGACCAGTTCGTCCTGCTCAGTTCCCCTTCGGAGAAGGTCACGCGCTCCTCCATCGAAGAGCTGGAGTACCAGTCGGAGGTCGCCGGCTGGACCGGCGCCGACGTCATCAATATACACGGCGGCGGGGCCTACGGCGACAAGGCCGCCGCGCTCAAAAGACTGGCCGCCGTCCTGAAAAAATTGCCGGCGGCCGTCCGTTCACGGCTTACGCTGGAGAACGACGACCGCACCTATACGCCGGTCGACCTGCTGCCGTTCTGCCTTGATCATAAGATCCCTTTCGTTTACGACGTCCATCATCACCGCTGCCTGCCCGACGGGCTCTCCGCTGAAGAGGTCACGCTACGGGCGGTTAAGACCTGGGGCGGCCGCGAGCCGGTTTTCCATCTCTCCAGCCCCAAATACGGCCGTGAGGGCGATCCCAGGCCGCATCATGATTTCATAAATATCAAAGACTTCCCGTCCTGCTGGAAAAAGCTGGACATTACGATAGAGGTGGAGGCCAAGGCCAAGGAGGACGCGATAAAGCGCCTGGCCGCCGGACTTAAAGGGGTGAAACTGTGGAAATCCCGGAAATAGCGGCTTTGTTCGGAGATCTTCCCGATCTGGAGACGTCCAGGCTGCTGCTGAGAAAGCTGCGCCCCGGAGACGCCGAAGATATGTTCGAGTACGCCTCCGACCCGGAGGTCGCCAGGGACGTGACATGGGATACCCATGTTTCGGTCGAGTCTTCAAGGGCCTTTATCGATTTTGTTCTCCGCAAGTACGCGGAAAAGAAAGTCAGCGAATGGGGGGTAACGCTCAGGGATAGCGGCAAGCTCATAGGGACCTGCGGCTTCGTCTACTGGAGGCCGGAGCACGGCAGGGCCGAGCTGGGCTACGCGCTGTCGCGCAAGTACTGGGGCCGCGGCCTGATGACCGAGGCTGTCGCCGCCGCCATGGATTTCGCCTTCGGTAAGATGAAGGTGCACAGGCTGGAGGCGCGTTGCGTCGACTCCAACGCCGCCTCTGAAAAGGTCATGATAAAGAGCGGAATGAAATACGAGGGGACGATGCGGGACTGCGTTTTCGAGAAGGGCCGTTTTAAGACGCTGAAGATGTATTCGATACTAGAGGGGGAATACCGGAAATGAGGACGCTGCTGATTTTGCTGCTGTCCGCCGCCCTGGCGCCGGCCTTCGCCGCGGATAAAGGCGCGCTTAAGAACTATTCCATGAAGCACGGCGGTCATAAGCGGACCTGGAAGGTGTATGAGCCGGCCGGCCTGGCGGACGGGGAGAAATACCCGGTATATTTCCTGCTCCACGGCGGCGGGGGTAAGGCCGAGGGCATGCGCCGGCTGACCCGCGGCGCTTTCGAGAAGGCCGGCGGCGCCATAGTGGTCTATCCGCAGGGCCTCGACGAGCATTGGAACGACTATCGAGGCGACAAGAGCCGCAAGGCCCAGCGCGAGAACATAGACGACGTCGCTTTCCTGAAAGCCGTACTCGATTCCGTGCTGAAGAGGTATCCCGGCGACCCGTCCCGGGTCTACGCCGCCGGCATCTCCAACGGCGCCATGATGAGCCATACGCTGGCCTGCCGCGCGGCGGACCGTTTCGCGGCGGTGGCCCCGGTGGCCGGCGTCATGCCCGTCAACCTGGCCTCGGACTGCGAGCCGTCCCGCCCCGTGCCGCTGCTCATCATCGGCGGCGACAAGGATAACCTGGTGCATTGGGAGGGCGGCCAGGTCACCGGTCCCTTCGGGAAGAAGAAGCTCGGAGCCATACTTTCCGCGGAGAAAACCCGCGACTTCTGGCTGGATAAGAATTCCTGCGATATTTCACTCAAGTCCTCCGGCTATTCCGACCCGGACCCGGAGGACGGACTGGCAGTCTCCCGGGAGCGATATGGATCCTGCGCCGGAGGCGCCGCGGTCGAATTCATCAGGATACACGGCGGCGGCCATACCTGGCCGGGAGGCCTGCAGTACATGCCGGCGGCCGTGGTCGGAAAGACCTCCCGGGACCTGGACGCCTCCGAGGAGATCGTGAAATTCTTCAGCCGTTTCCGGCTGGGGGGGAAGGAATAACGCATGGCTAAGAAAATAATCGCCATAACCGGTTCTTACAGGCAGGGCGGGGTCACCGACCAGGCCGTCGCGGAGGTTCTGGCGGGAGCGCGAGAGGCCGGCGCGGAGACCGGGACCATAGACCTTATCGACCGCCGGGTGGAATTCTGCAGCAACTGCCGTTCCTGCACCCAGGAGCCCGGCGAAAAACGCGGCGCCTGCGTCCTGAACGACGACATGGAGTCCATTCTCTCCGCCATCGACGCGGCCGACGGCCTGGTACTGGCGGCGCCGGTCAACTGCTTCAATGTCACGGCCATTTTCCGCCGCTTCATGGAGAGGCTGCTGTCTTACGCTTACTGGCCCTGGGGCGCCTTGGGCCCCGAAATGCGCCTGCGCGCGCGACGGCCGGCGGTGCTGATAACCTCCTCCGCCATGCCTTCTCTCTTCGGCCGGGTGGCCACCGGAGCGATACGGGCGCTGAAAGGGACGGCGCAGGCCGCCGGTTTCCGCCCTGCCGGGTCCCTCTTCATCGGCATGGCCTCCATGAAGGAGCGTCCCTCCCTGTCCGAAGGGGAAAAGCGCAGGGCCCGCGCGCTCGGGCGCCGCCTGGCCGCCGCCTGAGCTTTTACCGGGACCAAAGGCCTATTGCGCGATGGGCCCCCGGACACTCGCTCCGGGGGCCTTTGCGTTGTACCCTATAAGCGGAGGACATATGAAAATCATCGCTCTTCTTACCGCCGCTTTCCTGATGAACGCCGCCGATTTGCGCGCCGGTGCTTTTGATCAGCTGGCCCTGGAGGCCGACGGCGAAGAGACTGCCTCCATCCCCGCGATATCGGAAGATTCGCTGAAAGCCGTGCCCTCCGCGGAGGAGGCCGGCGAATACACCATGCCCTCCGGGCCCATGCCGGAGGAGGAATATTTCCGCGTCCGCGCGCCTTTCTCGGAGACGGAGGAATTCTCCAGGTCCGGGGAGGAGGAGCCCGCCGTCCGCTCCGACAAGGCTTCCATCCCTTACCTGATGATGGCCACCGCCGAGTCCAACGCCCAGGGAGTGGACCTGGCGCTCATACTGGCCGTGATAAAGAAAGAATCCACTTTCAACCCCAAGGCGAAGAGCCCGGTCGGCGCCTGCGGTCTTATGCAGCTCATGCCCTCCACCGCCAAGTGGATGGGGATGAAGGACACCTCCAAGATCTTCGACCCCGCCCTCAATATCAAGTACGGGACCAAGTACCTCAAGTACCTCTGGGGCGAGTTCGGCGAGGGCTCGCAGGCCGACCTGAACGCTGAAACCATCGCTCTCAAAAGCACCCGGATGGCCATAGCGGCCTACAATGCCGGCCCCGGCAATGTGAAGAAATATAAGAGTTAATGGAAATTTCGTGTTG
>DNQL01000271.1 GCA_003500765.1 Elusimicrobiota bacterium
GCCTTAGGAGCGGGCTTCATCTTGGGGAGTTCATCAGGCAGACCCAGGTGGGGCATGTGGGAATGTGAAGGGGAAAAAAATAATGATGACAGTCCGTATGTTTTCCATTTGCCATTATGTCCGCAATAAAAAGAATTTGCGGAATCTCGTCGCACTTCTTCTGCTGGCCGGATCCGGGCCTGCCGGCAGCGGTGCGGCTTCAGCCCAGGAATTAAAGAGATCGGGTTTTCTCGGTGTGGCGGCTGTGCCGCTGCCCGACGCGGCGAAGGCGCAATTCCCGGCCGATGAAACCGGCGTTATGGTGAAGGGGCTTGTCGATGGCGGTTCGGCTAAAGAGGCGGACATCAGGCCCGGAGACATAGTCACGCGGGTAAACGATTATAAGGTTACGGATGTCGAGGGCTTTGTTCGCAACGCAAAGAGCCTGCGGGCCGGCGATGCGGCCGCTATCAGTTTGCGAAGAGGCGGGGATTCCATGATAAAGCGGGTGCAGGTCAAACCGCGTCCGTATGAAACCGCTTCGGATGCGGCCGTCCTTTACAAGGCCGTTTCCGCGGATGACAGCCTGCGGCGCGTGATCGTAACGACGCCTGACCAAAAAGGCCCTTATCCCGCCATCCTTTATATTACCGGCGTCGGTTGCGCTTCGCAGGAGTCGCTTGACCTTTCCTCGGCCGAATCCAAGCTTCTTTATGGACTTACACGGGCGGGATTTGTGACCATGCGGGTTGAAAAGACCGGAACGGGAGACAGCCAGGGGATTTCCTGCGGCGCTCCGCAGGCGGACCTGCAGGCGGAAGTCAGGGGCTATCTTGCCGGCCTGAGGGCGCTTAAGCAATATCCGTTCGTCGACCCGGAAAATGTTTTTCTGCTGGGATTGAGCCTTGGCGGCGTAGAGGCTCCGCTTATTGCCGGGCAGGAGCCGGTCAAAGGCCTGGTGGTCGTTAATACCGTCGCCAAACCTTTTTTTGAATATTTGCTTGATACGATGCGAAGGCAGGCCCTGCTGCGGCATACCGCGTATGATGAGCTGGAACGCATGATGCGCTTGAAGGAACTATGCAACCACCGGTTATTGATAGAGAAGCGGACGCCTGAACAGGTTCTCCTGGACGCCCCGGAATGCCGGGAACACATTGACTATCCCGCTCCATACACTCTCATGCAGCAGTGGGCGTCTCTTAATATGGCCGAAGAATGGAAGCGGATAAATTCCCCCGTATTGATAATTTACGGCACATCCGATTACGTGGCGAGCAACTCCGATCATCCTTATTTAGCCGATATTATCGATAGTTTTCATCCCGGCAGCGCCACGCTGGCGCCGATCGAGGGGATGGATCACTATCTTCTGACGGCGGCGTCCATGGAAGAAAGTATTGCGCGGACCGGGCGCAGAGAATTCAATCCTGTCGTAACCGCGAAAATCACGGCATGGCTCAAACAGCAATCCGCGCCTGCGGCCGCAGGCGCGCCATAGTTTGTATCATAGCAGGTGCGGCATTACGGTCATGGGGAGCTATCAATGAAATTCGGCAAGACGATATTCTGCGCGGCGGCACTGGCGGCCTGTCCCGGCCAGGCGGGGCTTTCCGCCGCCGGTTACTTCAAGATTTCCGTGGTAGACGAACAGACCGGCCGGGGCGTGCCGCTGATGGAACTGGAGACGGTCAGCGCTGCTCGCTGGTGGACGGACAGCAACGGCATTGCCGCGTTCGACGAGCCCGGGCTGATGGGGGCCGAGGTCTTCTTCCATGTGCGCGGCCACGGCTACGAGTATCCGAAGGACGGCTTCGGTTTCAGCGGCGTGAAACTCAAACCGGAGCCGAACGGGGCCGCCGTCATAAAGGTCAGGCGCGTAAATATCGCGGAGCGTCTCTACCGCGTAACCGGCGAAGGCATATACCGCGACAGCCTGCTGACAGGAGAGCCCGCGCCGACGCGGAGGCCGCTGCTCAACGCCCAGGTGGCCGGCCAGGACACGGCGCTCGCCGCCCCCTACCGCGGGAAGCTCTACTGGTTCTGGGGCGATACCAACCGCATGGGCTATCCGCTGGGCCACTTCGGCGCGGCAGGCGCCGTCAGCGAACTGCCGGCCCTCGGCGGCCTCCCGCCCGATACCGGCGTGGACCTGGCATATTTCACAGACGCCTCCGGCTTCAGCAAGCAGATGTGCCCGCTGCCAGGGGACAAAGAAGGACTCCGCTGGATAGAGAGCATAATGACCGTGCCGGACGAACACGGCGTGGAGCGCCTGGTGGCGCGGATGGCCAATATGCGCGATCTTGAATACGCTTACGACTGGCGCCTGATGGTTTTCAATGACGAAAAGGAGGTTTTTGAATCGGTGCGGCGCTGGGATATCCACGAAGGACATGATGCGGCGCATCCCTTCCGGGCCGATGTGAACGGAACCGCCTATTACTACATCTACCCTAACTGGCGCGTGCGGGCGGATTATAAGAGCCTATTCGACCTGGAAAACTACGAGGCTTTCACCTGCGTGGCCGGCGAAGGCAGGGTTAACGGGAAAAGGACCGCCATAGACCGGGACGGGGCGGGGCGGCCGCTCTATTCCTGGAAGAAAGGGGCGGACCGGTTGTCAGAGGCCAGGATGCGTGAACTGGCGGCGGCCGGCGTTCTCAAGCCGGAAGAAAGCTGGCTGGACCTGCATGACGCGCAGACCGGGGCCCGGATACAGGCGGGGCGCGGCTCCGTCTACTGGAACGCCTACTGCGGCCGCTGGGTAATGCTCATTTCCGCGCAGCCGGGCGAGATATGGTTCGCCGAAGGCGACACGCCTACCGGCCCCTGGGTATACGCGCGCCGGGTGGTGGCGCACGATAAATACAATTTCTATAACCCGACGCAGCATCCGTTCTTCGACAGCGAAGGGGGGCGGCTTATTTATTTCGAAGGCACCTACACCGACGCGTTCTCGGGCGCAAAGGATAAAACTCCGCGCTACGACTACAACCAGATCATGTACCGCCTCACGCTGGACGACGCGCGCCTTTCCCTGCCGGCACCGGTATACCGCCTGAAAAATGGCCTACACTATATGCGCGAGGGGATAACGGAGCAGAAGGCCTGGAACCTCATAGAGGAGGCGGCTTTTTACGCGATACCACCGGCAAGGGCGCGCCCCGGCCTTGTGCCGGTATTTGCGGCTCCCGGCGGAGGCCTCTCGCTGAAGGCCGCGGCAGGCCCGGCCGGCGGCGGCGCCGGACCGCTCTTTTTGGCGCTTGCGCCGGAAGGGGAACCC
>DNQL01000151.1 GCA_003500765.1 Elusimicrobiota bacterium
GAGGCGGCTTTGAGCGGCAGGCCGGCCGCGCGCATGCGGGCGAGCAGGGCGGCGTCCTCGGAGGCGGCGTATTTCGGCTTGGTGCGTATCTCTATGACCATATTATCCTCGGGCGAGCTTATCGAGGGCCTCGCGGTAGCGGGCCACGGTACCTTCCACTACTTTCTCCGGCAGCGCCGGCGGCGCCGACTTCTTATCCCAGCCGGATTCTTTTTCCAGCCAGTCCCGGACGAACTGCTTGTCGAAGCTTTCGGGGCTGCTGCCGACCTTGTAATGGGCGGCGTCCCAGAAACGGGAGGAGTCCGGGGTGAGCGCTTCGTCTATGAGTATTATCTCCCCGTCCAGCTCGCCGAACTCGAACTTGGTGTCGGCCAGTATTATGCCGCGCGCCTCGGCGTGTGACGAGCCGAACTTGTAGAGCTCGAGGCTCCTGTTCTTTATGAATTCCGCTTTCTCCGGGCCCAGGGCGGCGGCCATCTCGTCGAAGGTGACGTTCTCGTCGTGGCCCTGGTCGGCTTTGCTGGTGGGGGTGAAGATGGGCTCGGGGAGTTTCTGGGCTTCTTTAAGTCCCCCGGGCAGCTTGATGCCGCAGATGGTGCCGCTCTTCAGATATTCTTTCCAGCCGGAGCCGGTTATGTAGCCGCGGACTATGCATTCGAAGTCGACGCGCCTGGTGCGCTTTACCAGGACGGCGCCGCCGGTGAGCGGTATGCCGTGGCCTGCCGGAAGCTGTCTCTCTATTTCGGCGGGGTCGGTGGTGATGAGGTGGTTCTTTATGATGTGTTCCGTTCTGGAGAACCAGAAGGTGCTTATTTTGTTGAGGAGTTCGCCTTTGCCGGGGATGGGGGTGGGCAGGACGAAGTCGAAGGCGGAGACGCGGTCCGAGGCGATTATGAGGAGTTTGTCCTCCCCTATCGCGTAAAGGTCCCTTACTTTACCCTTATGGAACGGTTTAAGTTGAGTCATCGTCCTCCTCTGTCTCTGGTCCCCCGTCCGGCCTCACGCTCGGGACGGTTCGATTTTTCAAAACCCACCCTTCGCTTCGTTCGCCGGGCCATGAACTCGCCCGTCGCGCATAGCGCTAGGGCTCAAACATTCATGGCCCGCCGCAGTGCGGTACGCTCTCTCCGCTCGGGGAAAAATCTCCTCATGTCCCTCGCCGCGAGGCCGGACGGGGCACCTGCCCCTTGCCGCCCCATATCCCCGATTATCCCCTCTTTTTCACTCCCATTCTATCGTGGCCGGGGGTTTGGAGGTGACGTCGTAGACGACGCGGTTGATGCCGCGGACTTCGCTGACCACCCGGGACGAAATTTTGCGGAGCAGGTCGTGGGGGAGCCGCGACCAGTCGGCGGTCATGCCGTCGACGGATTCGACGCACCTCAGGGCCAGCGCGTTCTCGTAGGAGCGCTCGTCGCCCATGACGCCTACGGATTTGACCGGCAGGAGGACGCAGAAGGCCTGCCAGATCTTTCCGTACCAGCCGGCCTTTATTATCTCCTCGCGCATGATGAGGTCGGCCTTCTTGAGGACGGCCAGGCGTTCAGGGGTGACGGCGCCGATTATGCGTATGGCGAGTCCCGGGCCGGGGAAAGGATGCTGCATAAGTATGCTTTCCGGGATTCCCAGGCCGCGGCCCAGCTCGCGCACTTCGTCCTTGAAAAGGAACTTGAGCGGCTCGAGCAGGCCCATCCGCATCTTCGCGGGCAGGCCGCCCACATTGTGATGGCTCTTGATGACCACCGACGGCCCTTTCACGGAAACGGACTCTATCACGTCCGGGTATAGCGTGCCCTGCACCAGCCACCGCGCGCCCTTTATCTTCCTGGCTTCCTTGTCGAACACCTCTATAAAGGTATGCCCGATTATCTTGCGCTTGCGCTCGGGGTCGCTCACGCCGGCGAGCTTCTTGAGGAATATCCCGGAGGCGTCGGCTATGCGCAGGTTGAAATGGAACTTCTTTTTGAAAACCTGTTCCATCCGCTCGCGGTCGCCCTCGCGCACCAGGCCGGTATCGACGAAGATGCAGTGGAGTTTTTTGCCCAGCGCCCTGTGGGCCAGCACAGCCGCGACCGAGGAATCCACGCCGCCCGACAGCGCGCAGATGGCCGAGCCGGAGCCGACCTGCTCTTTTATCTCTTTGATGGTCTCTTTGACGAGCGAAGCGGGCGACCAGCGGCCCTTATAGTCGCAGACGCCCCGGGCGAAGTTCTCTATGACCTTCATGCCCTTCTCGGTATGATGGACTTCTGGGTGGAACTGCAGGGCGTAGAGCCCGCGGACCGGGTCTTCCATGGCGGAGAGGCCCATGTCGGCGCTGGTCGCGGTCACCTTGAACCCGGGCGGGGCTTTTTTCACCTCGTCGCCGTGGCTCATCCAGACCTGCGGCGAGCCGCTTATGCCTTTGAAAAGGCGGGACCCGGGCTTTATCCTTATCCTGCTGAAGCCGTATTCGCGCTTATGCGCCTTGTGGACCCCTCCGCCCAGTTCCCTGGCCATCAGCTGCATGCCGTAGCAGATGCCCAGCACCGGCACGCCCAGGTTGAAAACGTCCATGGCCGGGCGCGGCGCCTTCGGGTCATAGACGCTCGACGGGCCCCCGGAAAGAATTATCCCCCGCGGCGAGCGGGAGAGTATCTCTTCCGCGCTGGCGCCGAAGGGGAGTATTTCGCAATAGATCCGCAGGCTGCGAAGCCTGCGGGCGATGAGCTGTGTGTACTGGCTGCCGAAATCCAAAATGAGTATCTGGTCCATAAATACCTGCAAGCTAACGATTAACCGCGGGGACGTTAAGGGTCAGTTTGATCTTGCTGTGGAAAGGCGGGGTCAAAGAGCGGGGAACCTTACGCGGAAATTCTAACAAACTAAAAAAGCTTTTAAAACCCGGCCGACGGAGAGTCCGGCGCGTCCAGTCCGACGGCCTCCAGCACCGAAGCGGACAGCGCCGCCATCGAAGCCCTTTCCAGCATGGTCGCACGAGCCCGGCGGCACAGGGCCGCGAGCGCCGCGGGCCGCTGCGCCAGGGCCCGTTCAAGTCCTGCCGACAGGGCCTTCCGGGAACGGCCGTCATAGAGAAAGCCGTTGACCCCGTCCTTAATGTAGCGGCGCATATAGGCGGTGTCCCTGGCCAGCACCGGCCGGCCGCAGGACATGGCCATGAAGGCTATGGAATTGCCGGCCGCCTCGTTGAGGAAATCCCCCCCCACGGGCAGCGCCACGAGCCGGCTTCCCCTTATATCGTCGAGCAGCGTGTGCAGGTTGGGCGAAAAAGGAAGCCAGGCCTCGCCGTTAGAGCCGAAACCTGCCGGGCGCGGGGAATCGGACCTGACCCGCAGCCTGGCCCCCAGCCGGGCGGCGGCCTTAGCCAGGGCCGGAAAATCCCTGCCGGCGCTGCCGGCGGAGAGCACATATCCCCCGCAGCCGTCCCCGCGGCCGGGGGAGTAATAGCCGGTGTCTATACAGTAGGGCCGCCTGAAGAACCTGGCGGGCTCCAGCCCGAACTCCTTCCAGGGACCAGGGTCGTCGTATTCCAGGGACCAGGCCAGCCGGGCGCCGCGCAGCAGCTTAGCGCGCCTGAATATGTCGGCGGTAAAGTTATGCCCTTTCAGCGGCGCCAGGTGATTGGCCAGGAAATACCTGCGGGAAGCCTTCAGCCCGGCGAAGAGCCAGGCGAAAAGCGGCGCGCAGCGCCTGTTCTTGGGAAAGTCGAGGGCCAGGAGGGCGTCGTATCCTCCGGCGAGGGCGCGGCGGGCGGCCGCGTCGCCCGTATATTTGAGCCTGAAACCGCGGACCCCGGCCTTCTGCGGGATGAAAGAGTAGGCGAAATCGAAATCGTGCAGGATATCCAGGGTCATCCCCCGGCGGCGGGCCGCGGCGGAGACCAGCGCCTGTTCCAGGTGCAGATTTTCCGGCGAGTCGCAGAGATTGGCCAGGAGGACCTTCATCAATATGAGAGTATATATAAATTTTTGTAACATTGATTCCGGCCCTTTTACACCCACGGAGGACGGATGAGCGAGCGCATAGAAGAGCACATGATACTGCCGCCGCGCGAAGGCGCGCGGGTAAAATTCACTTTCGGCGGGCGCGAGCTGGAGGCCCTCGACGGCGAGATGATCTCCACGGCGCTATTTGCCAACGGGATAAAGATCTTCAGCCGCCATCACCGCGACGGCAGCCCGCAGGGCATCTTCTGCGCCAACGGCCAGTGCGCCCAGTGCTCGGTGCTGGCCGACGGGATCTCCGTGAAGTCCTGCGTCACGCCGGTGCGCTCCGGCATGAAGGTGGAGGAGCTCAAAGGCGTTCCCGGCCTGCCCGCGATCGCCTGCGTGCAGGACGCCGGCCGCATAGAGGAACTCGAGACCGACGCGCTCATAATCGGCGGCGGGCCCTCCGGCCTGGCCGCGGCCATAGAACTCGGCAAGCTCAATGTCCCCACGATAATAGTGGACGACAAGCACAAGCTGGGCGGCAAGCTGGTCCTGCAGACCCATAAATTCTTCGGCTCGGTAGAGGACTGCTACGCCGGCACGCGCGGCATCGACATAGCCGACAAGCTCACGGACCAGCTCAAGGAATACCCGTCGGTGAAAGTCTGGCTCAATTCGTCCTGCGTGGCCGTGTTTTCGGACAAGAAAGCCGGCATAGTGCGCGACGGGACCTACTGCCTGGTAAAACCCAAGGCCATAGTGACGGCCGCGGGAGCGCGCGAAAAGTCTCTCCCCTTCCCCGGCAACACCCTGCCCGGCGTCTACGGCGCCGGCGCCTTCCAGACCCTGGTCAACCGCGACCTGGTCCGCCCGTCCAAAAAGCTTTTCATCGTCGGCGGCGGCAACGTGGGCCTGATCGCGGCCTACCACGCCATGCAGGCCGGCATACGGGTCATCGGCCTCATAGAGGCGCAGGAGCGCTGCGGCGGCTACAAGGTGCACGAGGACAAGATCCGGCGCCTGGGCGTGCCTGTCTATACCCGCCACACCATACTGCGCGCCGAGGGCAAAGAAGAGCTGGAGCGCGTCACCATAGCGGAGGTGGACGGCAAATTCAAGCCGCTGCCCGGTACCGAGAAGACCTTCGAGGCCGACACGCTGCTCATCGCCGTCGGTCTCAACTCGATAAACGAGTTCCACCAGCAGGCGCTGGCCTTCGGCATGAACGCCTTCGTCTGCGGCGACGCCGAGGAGATAGCCGAGGCCTCGGCCGCCATGTTCAGCGGCAAGATAACGGCGCACAAGGTGTTAAAGAGCCTGGGCATCATGGCCGGGCCGGTCCCCGCCTTCTGGTACGAGAAACTCGAGACGCTCAAGTCCCGCCCCGGCCCCACCGGCGCCGTGAAAGAGCGGGGCCACGACCGAAAAGTCTACCCCGTCCTGCATTGCCGCCAGGAGATACCCTGCAATCCCTGCGCCACCTCCTGCCCCAAGAAGTCGATAAAAATACCGGTAGAGAACATCATGGCCGCGCCGAAGTTCGAGGGCGAGTGCATCGGCTGCTTCAAATGCCTGGTCGTCTGCCCCGGCCTGGCCATAACGATAGTGGACCGCCGCAAGGACGAGAAAGTCCCGACCGTCTCCGTGCCTTTCGAGATAAGCCGGGGCGCGGTCAAGAAGGGCGACGAGGTGGAGCTGACCGACTGGGAGGGTTGCCCTCTCGGGCGGGCCAAAGTGGTCGACATGCGCGATTTTAAGGCCGACAGCACGCTTATAGTGCAGCTGGCGGTGGACGGGGCCGTGGCGGACCGGGTCTCCGGCGTGCGGCTCTACGCGGAAGAAAAGCCCGGCAAGCCGGCCGTGACCAAAGACTCCCCCGACGAGACGGTCATCTGCCGCTGCGAGCGCGTGACGCTGGGCGAAATACGCAAGGCCATACGCTCGGGCATACGGGACCTCAACCAGCTCAAGGCCGTCACGCGGGCCGGCATGGGCGCCTGCGGCTCCAAGACCTGTAATTCGCTGATACTCTCCATCTGCCGCGGCGAGGGCATAAAGCCCGAAGAGCTCACTCCCATGACGCAGCGCCCGCTGCTGATGGAGACCGAGCTGGGGACTTTCGCCAACATAAAATGCCGCACCGCGATGGAGGAGAAGGCCGGCTGGAGCGGCTTCTAAGGATATATGAGCGATAAAAATTACGACGCTATCATCATAGGCGCGGGCAGCGTGGGCACGCCGCTGGCGCTGGAGCTGGCCGAACGGGGCCGCCGGGTGCTGGTCATCGACGAACTGGCCTCGGCCGGCCAGGGCCAGAACAAGGAAGCCATCGGCGGCGTGCGCGCCACCCATTCCGACGGCGCCAAGATAAAGACCTGCCTGCGCAGCCTGGAGGTCTTCTCCTCCTGGCAGGCGAAGCGCGGCGACGATATCGGCTGGCTCAAGGGCGGATACTGTTTCCCTGTCTATATCGAGAGCGACGAGAGGCTGCTCAAGGAAATGCTCAAAGTGCAGCAGGCCTTCGGCCTCAATATCTCCTGGCTGGGACCGGAAGAGATAAAAAAGCTCGCGCCAGGCATCAGCCCCCGCGACCTGCGCGGCGGCACCTATTCGCCCGACGACGGCAGCGCCTCGCCGCTGCTCAGCGGCCAGGCCTTCTACCGCGCCGCGGTAAAGGCCGGCGCCGAGTTCCGGTTCAATGAGCGCGTTGCCGGGCTCGACATATCGGGCGGCGCGGTGAAAGGTGTAATGACGGACAAGGGCGCCTACGGCGCGGCGCATGTAGTCAACGCCGCCGGCGCCAAGGCCGCGGAGATAGCGGAGATGGCCGGGGTGAAGGTCCCGGTCAGGCCCGACTGCCACGAGGCGGGCATCACCGAGCCGCTCAAGCCTTTCCTCAAGCCGATGATAGTGGACATACGCCCCGGGGACAAGTCGAAGAACTACTATTTCTACCAGAATTCGGAGGGCCAGCTGGTGTTCTGCCTGACCCCCAACCCGCCGGTCTGGGGCGACGACTGCCGCTCCACCTCGGAGTTCCTGCCGGAAGTCTCACGGCGCATGATAAACCTGATGCCGCAGCTCTCGGGCGTCAAGGTGCGCCGCACCTGGCGCGGCCTCTACCCCATGACCCCGGACGGCTTCCCCATAGTGGACGCCGGAGCCGGGCCGAAGGGTTTCGTGCTCGCGGTCGGCATGTGCGGCCAGGGCTTCATGCTGGGCCCCGGCCTGGCCCCCACCATCGCCCGCGCCATGGAGAACGCCATGACAGCGGACGACAAAGAGATACTGCGCGGCTTCCGGCTGGACCGGGAGTTCGCGGGCATGGAAAAGCTGAAATAAGAGCCTCTCCCTTTCCGCGACGCAATAAAAACGGCCACGGCCGCGTTATAATCATGCGGCCACACATAAGCCTATGAAAAAATTATTCCTTTTAGTTTCGCTGACGGCCCTGGCGGCCTCCCCCGCCTCCGCGGAAGAGATAACCTGGGAACAATGCGTGCGCGAGGCGCTCGCCAATAACCCTTCGCTGAACGCGAAGAGACTGGCGATAGAACAGAACAGGCACACCTACCTGTCCGGTTACAACGCCTTCATGCCCAATATCAGCCTCTCGCATTCGGTCAGCCGCAGCGGCGGCGACTCTTCGGACGCGTCCACCAGCTGGCGGGCCGGCATCTCGGCCTCCGAGACGCTGTTCAACCTCAAGACCTTCTCCTCCATCAGGTCCTCCAAGCTCAGTTTCGAGAAAGCCGAAGCCGATTACAGAGCGGAATCGGCCTCGCTGCGCCAGACGCTTTACTCGGCTTTCGTGAACCTCCTCTTCTCGCAGGAGAAACTGGCGGCGCAGAAGAAGGTACTGGACCTGCGCGACCAGAACGCGCGGCTCATAAAGCTCAAGTACGAGAGCGGCATGGAGTCGCGCGGGAACATGCTCTACGCCGAAGCCCTCTACGAGGTGGCCAAGGCCGATACGGCCAAGGCCGAACGCTCGCTGGATATAGCCCGCCGCGGCCTGCTGGCCGCGATGGGCACCTCGGCCTACAGGCCGCTGGCCGCCAAAGGCGAGTTTTCCTCACCCGAATACGCGCTGGATACCGGCGACCTCAGGCCCCTGGTCGAGGCCTCTCCCCGTATCGTTTCCCAGAAAAAGAGCCTGGGCACCTACGAAGAGCGGCTGCTCTCGGCGAAATACGACGCGGCGCCCAGCCTGAGCGCCAGCCAGTCCATGAGCTGGAGCGGGCCCTACGAATTCCCCGAAAGAAAAAGCTGGTCGCTGGGCCTCTCGCTCTCGATACCGATACTCTCCAACGGACCGACCTACTATAAGCACAATACGGCGGCCGCGCGCGCGGCGCTCAAGGCCGCGGAAGAGGGCCTGCGCGGCACGGTGCTGGAGCTGGAGAACGACATCCTCAATTATTACAACGAGTTCCTCAACGCCAGGCAGACCGCCGCCGCGCACGTGCGGATCCTGGAAGCCAGCGAGGAGCGCTACAAGGAATCGCAGATAAAGTATATGGCCGGCAAGATAAGTTTCCTGGACCTCGAGAACATCGAACAGAACCTGGTGGACGCGCGGCTCAACCAGCTGGAATACCTCAAGAACGCCAATACGCGCAAGTTGTCCGTCGAGAACCTGCTCGGCGTCGGCCTCGGCGAGTAAACCAAGGATAAGGGATCTATGCAGAAAAAGAACATGAAAAAGATATTCATCCTCGCGGTCGCGGCGGCCGCGGCGGGCGGAGGCTGGTGGTATTTCTCCAAAAAGAAGAACGGCGGGGAGGAGGTACGCTACGCCTCCACGGCTGCCTTCGTCAAAGAGCTGGCCGAATACGTGGAGACCACCGGCGGAGTGGAGCCGCTCAACCGCATAGAGATACAGCCCTCCTCGGGCGGCCGCATCGAGAAGATTCTGGTCGAAGAGGGGCGCAAAGTCGCCCTCGGCGAGACGCTGGCCCTGATGAGCTCGACCGACCGCGTCGCCATACTCGATTCCGCCCGGGCCATGGGCGACGAGCAGTTCAATTACTGGCAGGAAGCCTACAAGCCGATAAAGATAATCTCCCCGATAGAAGGCACCGTCATACTCAAAAACGTCGTGGAAGGCCAGACCGTGAACGCCAACACGGTGCTGTTCGCCATTTCCGACCGCCTCATCGTGGCCGTCGGCGTGGACGAATCGGACATAGGCAGGGTTAAGACCGGCCAGCTGGCCGAGATAACGCTGGACGCCTACCCGGACAGCACCGTAAAGGGCACGGTGTTCCAGATACTCGACGAGGGCAAGAACCAGAGCAATGTCATCACCTATACCGTCAAGATACGCCCGGACAAAGTCCCCTCTTTCTTCAAGTCGCAGATGACGGCCAACATTAAGATACGCGTCACGGAACCGAAACCGGCGCTGTTCATCCCCTCGAGGGCCGTCGCGCTGGACGCCTCGGGCGCCACCTCCGTCATCACCGCCCTGGAAAAAGGCAAGCCCGTCCACAAGCGCGTGGTCACCGGCCTCGACGACGGGGAACTGGTGCAGATAAAGCGCGGCCTGGAAGAAGGCGAAGAAGTGTTCTACCGCGGCAGGCCCTACCGGCCGCAGACCGCCAGCGGCGGCAGCAACCCCCTCATGCCGCAACGAGGCAAGGTGAGCGGCCAGCAGCGCAGGGCGATGCAGGGCCGCTGACCCCGCTCCCGCGGCGCGGACGCACATTATGATCGAGCTTAAAGGCATCAGGAAGATATACCGGATGGGCGGCGAGGACCTGGAGGTCCTCAAGGGCGTCGACCTGACGGTAAAAGAGGGCGAGTTCGTCGCCATCATGGGCCCGTCCGGCTCGGGCAAATCCACGCTGATGCATATACTCGGCCTGCTCGACAGGCCCAGCGCCGGCTCTTTCAGGCTCTACGGCCGCGAGATCGGCGGCCTCGACGACGGCGAGCTCTCGTATCTGCGGGCCCGCATCATCGGCTTCGTCTTCCAGCAGTTCAACCTGCTGCCGCGCATGACCGCGGCGGAGAACGTCTCGCTGCCCCAGATCTATCTCGGCGAAAAGGCCCGTCCGGAGGAGGCGCTCAGGCACCTGGCGGCCGTCGGCCTCTCGGACAGGTCGGGCCACAGGCCCAACCAGCTCTCGGGCGGCCAGCAGCAGCGCGTCGCCATCGCCCGGTCGATGGTCAACGAACCTCGCATCGTCTTCGCGGACGAGCCCACCGGCAACCTCGCCTCGGCCCAGGCCGACGAGATAATGAACATTTTCAAAGGCCTCAACGAGCGCGGCATCACGGTCGTGCTGGTGACCCACGAACCCGATATAGCCGCCTGGGCCAACCGCGTAATCAAGCTCAAGGACGGGCTGATCATAGAGGACACCTCTAAAAAACCGGCCCCGGACCGGGAGGGCAAGCCGGTGAGGGTCCCCTCCAACTTTTTTCTGACCTGGCGCGAAGTGGCCGAGAACATGGCCTCCTCCGTGCGCTCGATACTGAGCAACAAGACGCGCTCGCTGCTGACCATGCTGGGCATCATCATCGGCGTCGGCGCGCTGATAGCCATGCTCGCGGTGGGCACGGGCGCGCAGAAGGCCATAGAGAAGCAGATGTCGTCGCTCGGAACCAACCTCCTCTCCGTCATGCCCGCCAGGATGAGCGCCCGCGGGCCGTCACAGGGCTTCGGCGGGACCAGCCGGCTGACGATGGAGGACGCCTCGGCGCTGGCCAGGCTGCCCAACGTCGTCAGGACCGACTCGCTGGTCTCGGGCAACGCGCAGATCGTTTACGGCGCCAAAAACCACCGGACTTCCGTGGTCGGGGCCGGCGCCGTCTACGCCTCCATGCGCGCGGCGCAGCCTTTCTACGGCCGCTTCTTCTCCGACCAGGAAGCGCGGCAGATGCGCAAGGTCGCCGTTATCGGCCAGACCGTAGCCAATGAGCTCTTCGGCGCGGAAGACCCCGTCGGCAAGATCATAAAGATAAACCGCCGCAATTTCTCCGTCATAGGCGTGCTTCCCTTCAAGGGCGCGCAGGGCCCTCGCGACCAGGACGACACCGTGATCATCCCCCTCCAGACGGCGATGAAGACGGTGCTGGGCAAGCAGTACGTCGACTCCATCTGGGTCGAGATGGCGGATTTCCATCTCATGGAAGAGGCCCAGGAGCGTATCAAGGCGCTTATGCGCCAGCGCAAGGGCCTGGCCGACCACAAGGAAGACAATTTCATGATCATGAACATGGCCGAGTTCCAGTCCATGCTAACCGGCACCATCAAGACTTTCAGCACCCTGCTGGGCTTCATCGCCGGCATCTCCCTCATAGTCGGCGGCATAGGCATCATGAACATCATGCTGGTAAGCGTCAGCGAGCGCACCAAGGAGATCGGCCTGCGCAAGGCCATCGGCGCCACCAAGCGGGCGGTGCTGCTGCAGTTCCTCATCGAGGCCGTCATCGTTTCGGTAATAGGCGGCATGCTGGGCATAGTGACCGGCGCCGGCGGGGCGTTCATCCTGTCCAAAGCCTCCGGCTGGGCCGTCTACGTCTCCCCCTCCTCCGTCGCGCTGGCCTTCGGCTTCTCGGCCGGCGTCGGAGTCGTGTTCGGCTTCTGGCCGGCGAAAAAGGCCTCGGACCTCTCCCCCATAGACGCTCTCCGTTACGAATAGGGCATAGGCCTAAAAACACCGGCCCGGCGGGACTTTGGACTCATCCCCCGCCGGGCTTTTAATTTCTATCCTGTGGTTATGTTCAAACCGTATTTCTTCGCCCTGGCGGCGCTGCTGGTCTCCTCCCGCGCCCTTGCCGGGCTTCCCCGCGTAGACCTGCCCGCGGACCTTTCCGCGGCCTACAGGTTCGAACTGCTAACCCCGACGGGCGAAAAAGTCTTCCGGAACTCGGTACTCTGGTACAGCGGCCAGATAGACCACCCGGAATACCCGCAGCCGGCCAAATGCGCGGCCAATGTCTCGAAGGTTTACCGCATGAGCGGCCTGAACGCCTATTCGGCCCAGAGCGTGGCCATGCTGCTCAAAAAGATCGTCGACGGCGGCGGCCCCTACGTCAAGCTTCCCAAGGACAAGGCCGGCATGATAGAGCGCCTCAACGCCGTCTACGGCGGAAGGCTGCCCGCCGGAGCGGCGGTCGGCGGCTGCCTGCATTCCGACTGCTTCAGGGGGGAGACCGGCCAGCGCCACTCCGCCATAGTGGCCGACACCGGCCCCGACGGCACGGTATACCTCTACCACAACAACTGGTACCGCCCGGAGAACGAGGGCGGCGTCTGGAAAGAGCATATGGTCTCCCGCTATTACCTGGACCGGGGATTCAGGCGCCAGTGGATGAAGACCCCCTGGATACGGATAGTACGCGGCCCGGACGGCCGCGTCTCCGACGTTAAGCCGCTGCTGCCGGCGATCGACGACCTCGACCCGACCCAGTATTTCGTTTCCATAGCCATACCGGCGGAGATAGCCGCCGAGGCCGTATCCGCGGCCGCTCTCCCGAAGGCTTACCTGCGCGGCTTCCCCCGCGCTCCGCTGGGGGACCTCTTCGACGTGGAGCTCGACGACGACGGCTCCCGGCTGGAACGCTGAACCTGCGGTCGCCGCGGCCCGCCGCCCCCCCGGCAGGCCTTTTGTTATAATTTGGATATGGTCAAACTATCCCGCCTCAACGCCAACCTTCTCAAAGCCCATTACGCCGTCCGCGGCAAGATAGTGATCCGCGCCCAGGAACTGGAAAAACAGGGCCGCCACATAACCTACTGCAATATCGGCAACCCGCAGGCCCTGAAACAGAAGCCGCTGACCTTCGTCCGCCAGGTCCTGGCGCTGGTCGAGTACCCCGAACTGCTCGACAGGCCGGAGACCGCGGCCTTCTTTCCCGCCGACGCGGTCCGCCGCGCCCGGCTGATACTGGAGAAGAACCCGACCGGCATGGGCGCCTACACGCAGAGCGCCGGCATGCCTTTCATCAGGCAGGCCGTGGCGGATTTCATATCGCGGCGCGACGGCATACCGGCCGACCCGGACAGGATACTGCTGACCGACGGCGCCAGCAAAGGCGTGCAGTCGGCCATGACCATGCTCACCAGCGGGCCGGACGACGGCTTCATGATACCGATACCGCAGTACCCCCTCTACAGCGCCACGATAGACCTCTACGGCGCGCGGCACGTCAACTATTTCCTCGACGAGGCCGGCGGCTGGCAGCTCAGCGAGGCCGAACTGCGGCGATCCGTGGGCGAGGCCCGGGCGCAGGGCGTGAACCCGGTCGCGATAGCCGTAATAAACCCCGGCAACCCGACGGGCGCCGTGCTCTCCCGCGAGAACATCATAATGGTCGTCCGCTTCGCGAAGGAAAACAACCTGGCCATACTGGCCGACGAGGTCTACCAGGAGAACATCTACGGCGAGGGCCTGAAGTTCCATTCTTTCGCCAGGGTGATGCACGAGCTGGGCGAAAAGGACGTAACGCTCTTCAGCTTCCACTCCGTCTCCAAGGGCTTCCTGGGCGAATGCGGCCACCGCGGCGGCTACATGGAAGTTCGCAATATGCCCGACGACGTCTGGGCGGAGCTGATAAAGCTGCAGTCCATAGGCCTTTGCTCCAACACGACGGGCCAGGTCGTGACCTACATGATGATAGACCCGCCGAAACAGGGCGACGAGAGCTTCGGGCTCTATGAAAAGGAGCGGGACGCGATACTCGGCGATCTTCGCGAGAAAGCCCTCATACTCGGCGAAGGGCTGAATTCCATCGACGGGATGAGCGTTTCCTCGCCGCAGGGGGCCATGTACGCTTTCGTTAAATTCGACCTCCCCCATCCCGAAGGCACGGACCCGGAGCGTATGACGCCGGCCGAACGCCACAAGTACGAGACCGCCCGCGACACCAAATACTGCCTGCGCCTGCTGGAAGAGACCGGCATCTGCGTGGTCCCGGGCTCGGGCTTCGGCCAGTGCCCCGGAACGCTTCATTTCCGCACCACTTTCCTGCCGCCCAAAGAAGAGATAACCGGCCTGGTCGAGAAGATGCGCAAGTTCCACGCCTCGTACCGGGCCAAACTGCTGCAGGGGACGGTCAAGTCGGCCTGAGGGGACCTAATTTGGTATCATTTCCCCTTATTACCAGCGGTACGGAGGCGACATGATGAGCGTATCTGTTAAATGCCCGCATTGCGGCAAGTCCCTGATGGACCCGTCCAAGAAGCTTAACGGCAAGCCGGCCATAGCCGTGCACATGACCTACGCGGGCAAGAACGCGCCGCTCTACCTCAGCTCCCTTTACGGCAGCTACGACGTGGAGACCTCCCTGCCCATACCGCTGTCCAAGATCGCCGGCTTCCGCTGCCCCCACTGCAAGGCCGACCTCAAGAGCACCCGCAAATGCGACGTCTGCGCGGCGCAGATGGTGGCCTTCGACCTCAAGCAGGGCGGACAGGTGCAGATCTGCGCGCGGCGCGGCTGCAAGAAGCATATCCTGGAGTTCCAGGACCCCAACAACGAACTGCAGTCTTTCTACAAGTCCTACATAAAGTCCTTCAAGTGAGGCGGCGGCCGCCCGCCCGCCCGGTGCGGGCGGCGGCGGCCTTTCCCCGATGGAATCCCAACACGCCCGCTCCAGGCTGCGCTTCAGGCTCTTCGCCCTGATCTTCTTCGCCGCTCTCGGCGGCGCGGCCTGGTATTTTATTTCCGGCGGACGCCCCGCTGAGCCCGGCGGTATAGTTTCCGACGATATCTCCCTGCCGACGCCCCCGCCCGTCGATCCGGCTGCCGTCCCTTCGGACGGCCCGGCGCCCGGCGCGGGGCTGGCCATAGAGGGTTCGTCCTTTTTCAAGCGCCAGGTCACCCGCTCGCTGCGGCTTATCTGGAACTACGACAAAGACGCGTTCGATTTCATCCGCAAGTACGTCTATGTGGTGCGCAGCGCCGACAAAACGGCTTTCGGCATGCACGCGGGGGTCCCCACGATATTCCTCTCCGACGCCAACACCTACAAGTCCGACGCCTGGTGCGCCGGCGTCATAGCTCATCACGCCTGGCACTCCTACTACCGCGCCGCCGCCAGGGCCGCGGAGAAGCGCCGCTACGCCCCTCCCCCGCCCGGCGAGAAAGCGGAATGGATAGAGAACAAGATCCCGAACCCGCTGGAGTTCGACATCACCACGCTGCGCGACATAACCTCGCAGGAGGCAAAAGCCGACGAATTCCAGCTCAGGGTGCTCCGCGCCGTAGGCGCCTCGCGAGCCGAAACGGACCGGGTAAAACGGCGCGACCCGCGCGACCTCTCCGTCAGCCACGACGGCAGCTACTCCTCCAAGCCGTGAAACACGAAGCCCTGCCGCACATAAGCCTCGGCCGGCTCAAGTTGAAGAACGGCCTCTGGCTGGCGCCGATGGCCGGCATCACCAACGGCCCGTTCCGGCTCCTCTGCGCCCGCGGCGGCGCGGGGCTCGTGGTCACCGAGATGGTCTCGGCCGACAGCCTGCGCTACGGCAACCGCAAGTCGATGCGGATGCTCGACATCACGCCCGGCGAGCGCCCGGTCGCCATACAGATATTCGGCTCCGACCCCCAGGCCATGGCCCTCGCCGCCAAACTGGCCGAGGAGGCCGGCGCGGACGTCATCGACATCAACGCCGGCTGCCCGGTGAAGAAAGTGCTCAAGGCCGGCGCCGGCTCGGCCCTGATGAAGCGTCCCGGCCTGCTGGCCGACATCACCGCCGCCGTCGTCAACGCGGTCAAGGTCCCCGTCACGGTAAAGACCCGCGTCGGCCTCAGGGCGGGGGCCGTGCTCGGCCCGGAGCTGGCCAGGCTGGCCGAGGGCGAGGGCGCGGCCG